>NZ_QWDE01000003.1:300000-435156 GCF_003432065.1 Mucilaginibacter terrenus
TCTTGGAGTAAGGTGCACGCCATCAAGCGAAAATATCCCACCACTGATGTAGTTAGAATTTACGTTTACCCCATCCACAATCATTCCGTTTGCTTTAAGATTATTAAGGAAGGTGTATGCGTCGAATACTGCTAATCCTTTTGCAGCAGCTGCTGCTTTTATAGTGGTGTTATAAGATGTGACGTAATCTTTAACAAGGGTAGCTTCGTTGGCATCTAATACATACTGGTTCTCTATAGGAGTAAATTGGGTTAAACCGTACGGCAGATTACCAAATGGAGTACTTACGGGCTGACCTATCTTTTTTGTATCAAAGGTGAGTACAACCAAATCTGCAGCTGTTGCAGGGCGTGCCTGGTACGAGGCGGCGGGCGGTGTAGCTGTCTGGCGCGCATTCACGTACAAAGTGGTTACGCTGGGGTTAGCCGCCTTTACAGCAGCTAAAATTGCATCAATAGTAACTGTGTTAAAATATGGAATAGAAGTAACATCGGGTATAGTAGCAACTGCCCCCTTTGCTCCCGATGCGGTTAGTTTTGCTATTGTTAAATTATACAAACCACTGAACTGGTCTTTATCTGTTAACGCATCGCTTGCGCCGCCGGCTGTCGCGTAACCTAAGGCATCATTATTACCCAACCAGTTTGTAAAAAAGGTAAACGGCTTGGCTGTTACAAAATCCAGGTACGTAGTGTTGTTAGTACCCGCGTTGCCCGGAAGCAGCCTTTCAAAGTATCCGTTCAGGTTGCCATAAGGCGCATAGGTAATCTGCTGCAGCTTAATGCCCGGTACACCATAGTTGTTAATTTCACCGGCATATTTGGTGTAAAGTATTACGTTACCGAAACCCGGAATAGTTGCCTGGCCTCTTACTGCCAAATTAGTATTAACCTGCGTGGTTATCGGCGTGCCGGTTGCAGTAAATCCGGAGAGCTTGAGGTATCCCGATCCATTAGACTGATCAGCGTTGAACAGCGGCTGTGTAAATTCCCCGCCACCCGCCTGCTGCATTTGCTTGGCAATAATGCTCGGGTACGAATTCATTTGCCCTTCCAGGTAAAGGCCGCCATCAGCAAAGCCTGCGGTTAACGAGTTACCAACGGCAATGTACCTTGTAAAATCAGCACTGCCTTTTGTTACGGGAGCAGTTTGTATTTCGGGCTTGCACGATGCTAACGCAAGCAAACCCGCGGATATATATAAGTATTGTTTTAACGATCTCATGTGATTAAATGATAGTTACCAGTGGTAAGTAAGTGATATACCAGGGATGTAAACATTGCTTTGGAACGTGCCCGAAAGCTGTGTCTCGATGTTGGTTTGCGTACGCTTGTACAAATGCTCATATTCGAACGAGAAATCCAGATCAAGCTGTTTGGTTAGCTTTGCGCCAACGCCGGCAGTAGCATACCACCTGTTTGCGTCAGGTACTTCTGGTGTTACGTAACCATCTCGTACCGCTGTGGAAGCGTAGCCTCCACCAAAGCGCAGCGCCACCTTTTCTATACCCTTGTATTCGGCACCGGCCCTTAATGCATAAGCATTCTTGTAGTTGCGTGGCGAGTAAGTATCCTGCAAGTTGGTTGTATTGGTGGCATAATCAAAAGCCAGGGCTTTGTACGAGCTCCAGCCTACAAGGTTGGCATCAAATGCTACCAGCCATTTTTTGCTAACCGGATAGCCTAATCCCAAAGAAAGTGTCGCGGGCAGCGGAATACCCGAAGAGAATGTATTTGGCTGTGGGAAACTGGTCTGTAAAGAAGATGGCACAGTAAATATTGCATCGCCTTTATCAATATTGGTCTTAACTTTAGAACGGTAGCTTACCCCAACGTTAACACCCGATTCTGTTTTGAAGAACACGCCGGCATTCCACCCGTAACCTTTACCGGTTCCGTTTAGTCGTGCCTGGCCGGGGTTGCCATTCGCGTCGGCAAGAGGTATAGCACGCTGCAGATCAACAGAAGCGTGGTTGTAAACAAAACCCGCGCCAATGCTCAGGAAATCTGCAAGCTTTACGCTTATAGTAGGCTGTATAAATATCGCTTTCAGGTCAAGGCTTTCCAGCGCGTACCTGCCTGTCCACTCGTGTCCCCAATCGGTTAACCCGCCAAAAGGAGTATATACACCAAGTCCAAGTTTCCATGCTGCAGATTTTGGTCCCCAAATGGCGTAAGCATTAAATGGCGTCGCTACCCTGTTTTTAACAGAGTATTGGGCGTTTGAACCTGTTGGATTAAAAGTTGATTTAAACCACAGCGGGCTAATGCCGGCCTGTACGGAGTTTGATGGAAGCATAGCCACCGCACCAGGGTTAAAGAATACCGAGGCTCCATCCTGCAACAAGCCAGTACCGGTGTGGCCCATGGCAATCTGTTTTTGGCCACCAAGGTTCACCTGGAAACCTTGCGCGAAAGCAGATACAGGGCTACACCACATTAACAGTAGTAATAGTTTTTTCATTAACTGTAAGTTTAAGTATCTAATTTTAAATTTATAATTGGGCACCAAACTTACTAAAAATGTTTTATAATATTCGTTGTGAAAAATCTTACCTTAAGTATGTAAATATTTGGTTATAAAACCTAACTTTGCGCCTCTGAAATAGTACCGTTTTGTAAGGAAGGTATCTGTTTCATTTAAAATTCTTTAAATACCAGGTAATATATGCCAAACATTGGAAAAATATCAAGGATCATTGGTCCGGTAGTTGACGTAAGTTTTGCTGATGACGCACATCTTCCTAAGATTTATGATGCGTTAGAGATCACTAAGGACAACGGACAAAAAATTGTTTTAGAAGTACAGCAACACTTAGGTGAAGACCGTGTGCGTGCTATAGCAATGGACTCTACCGACGGCTTATTGCGCGGTATGAAAGTTTTAGATACCGAAGCGGCTATCAAAATGCCAATCGGTGATAACATCAAAGGCCGCGTGTTTAACGTAGTTGGTGATGCGATCGACGGTATCCCTGATCTTGATAAGACCAATGGTCGCCCTATCCACGCAACTCCTCCACGTTTCGAAGATCTTTCTACCGAGACAGAGGTATTGTTTACAGGTATTAAAGTTATTGACCTTTTAGAGCCTTACGCTAAAGGTGGTAAAATTGGATTGTTTGGTGGTGCCGGTGTAGGTAAAACCGTATTGATCCAGGAGCTTATCAACAACATCGCGAAAGCTTATGCAGGTTTATCAGTATTTGCCGGTGTAGGTGAGCGTACCCGTGAAGGTAACGACTTACTTCGTGAGATGCTTGAATCAGGCATTATTAAATATGGCGACGCTTTCATGCATTCAATGGAAGAAGGCGGCTGGGACCTTTCAAAAATAGACCAGGAACAATTAAAAGAATCTAAAGCAACCTTCGTTTTCGGCCAGATGAATGAGCCGCCGGGTGCACGTGCACGTGTGGCATTATCAGGTTTGACCATTGCTGAGTACTTCCGCGATGGTGATGAAGAAGGCAAAGGCCGCGATATATTATTCTTTATCGACAATATTTTCCGCTTTACCCAGGCAGGTTCAGAAGTATCAGCACTTCTTGGCCGTATGCCATCAGCGGTAGGTTACCAGCCAACACTGGCAACTGAAATGGGTACCATGCAGGAACGTATCACGTCAACAAAACGTGGTTCAATTACATCTGTACAGGCCGTTTACGTACCTGCGGATGACTTGACCGACCCTGCACCGGCAACAACTTTTGCCCACTTAGATGCTACTACGGTACTTTCACGTAAAATTGCCGAGCTTGGTATATACCCTGCGGTTGACCCTCTGGATTCAACCTCACGTATCCTGAGCGCACAGGTACTTGGCGATGAGCATTACAATACTGCTCAACGTGTTAAAGAAACCCTTCAACGTTACAAAGAACTTCAGGATATCATCGCCATCTTAGGTATGGACGAGCTTTCCGAAGAAGATAAGTTGGTTGTATCCCGCGCCCGTCGTGTACAGCGTTTCTTGTCACAACCGTTCCACGTTGCCGAGCAGTTCACCGGTTTAAAAGGCGTATTGGTTGACATTAAAGAGACCATCAAAGGTTTCAATATGATCATGGATGGTGAAGTTGACGAGTATCCTGAAGCAGCCTTCAACCTTGTAGGCAGCATTGAGGACGCGATTGAAAAAGGCAAGAAACTGTTAGCTGAAGCTAATAACTAGTAGAATCAAGAAATAAGAATCAAGAATTAAGATAGCGGGCGGTTGTCCAAACTCTTAGGTCTTGATTCTTGAATCTGACCAGATATGACATTAGAAATTCTTACTCCTGATAAAAAAGTATTCGAAGGCGAAGCAGCTTCCGTTGTGTTGCCGGGTGCTTTAGGTTCATTCGAAATATTAGATAACCACGCTCCTATCATTTCAACTTTAAATGATGGCAAGCTAACTATCAGAACCAAGACAAAGCAAGAGGATATCTTTTTTATAAAAGGTGGTGTAGTAGAAGCTGTAAACAACAAAGTAACTGTGCTTGCTGAGGGTATCACCCACAAGTAAGAGACAGACGCTTAGATATTGAAACGCCTGGGCATATGCCCGGGCGTTTTTGTTTGTAAAACTATCTAGTACTACTTGATATGTTAAACAACATTTCAACAGGGAACTTAAGCCCGCCTGGAAATTGTGGACAGTCTTTTATATCTCCTGTTGCTTTAAGGTTTCTTACTACGCTTATATTTACAGGCCATCCGGTATTTGAATTTATTACGATTTTCTTTTTAATGGTTCCACCTACATCAATCATTCGCATCATCAAGCCATTTGAACTCCGGTAATCCGGTGAGGGTCCTGCTCTTAAAGTACCCTCACCAGTAATTACACATACATTATTATTGACTGCTGATAAAAAGTATTTTGTATCCATTGTCGCCCGGACGCTCGATTCTAAATTCTGGTTAACTGTCCAGGAGTAATTTAAATCTACAGCATCCTTAGGTACTAATGTAAAAGCGTCAAAATACGTGTTCCTTATAACACGTTTATCAAACAAGCTACGTACAGCTGTTAGTAGTTGCAGTTTTTTCTGATCACTCAAATTAGAAACACTATCAAAGGATGAATTAAATAGTTTATCAGCATCTTCCACTGCCATCAAACTGCCATATCGACTAACTACAATGTGAAAAACCTTGTGCTTCATTAATGACGCTAGTTCTGTAAGTGTTCCGCTCATGTCTGGCATTTCGTTTAAAATCAAACCGTCTATATTTATCTTAACGGATAGTCGTTCGAACTGAACCTCCAACCGGTAGGCGGTATCTAGTACATCAGTTACTTTGTGAGATGAAAGCGAAGATATTTGCACCCCTGCCATTGTTTTTTTTCCCGGAAAATACTGGTTTGTTGTCATTGCAACATTTGTGTTAAGATAATAAACACTATCTTTTTTCAGTCGCAGAGTAAGTCGAGCTTGCTGTCCGTTTACGCAAACGGCAGTAAATAGTAATACAAAGGTTAGGTATATCTTCATTATTATAATAAGCTTGTCTAAGATGGGATTTTCTTTTAACGTCTGAAATCAGCTAAACACCCTAATGCGAATTTTTTTCTGAAACGCGAAAAATTTTTCTCAACCGGCTCCATTTCACGCAGAATTTTGGCATGTTGCTATGCATGCATAAAAATTATACCGAATACCGTTTTAAACTTTGGTATAAGGTGTAAAATATTTAATTTTGTTAAATACCGATTTAAAAGAATTATAAACTAAATAAATATATTATAAAAAACTTAATTCTTATTTCACTTTTTTGTTTTAGCGTATTGCTATTCGAAATGGCTATACCTACCTTACAAATACACAATTGAACCTTAATATTTAACAAGTTTATCAGTTTACGCAGATCGTAACTATACAAAAAATGAGTTCATCATCAGATACCTCGTCGGCTGTAGAATTAAATAAGTACAGCAAAACTTTTACACAAGACCCTACCCAACCGGCCGCTCAGGCCATGCTTTACGGCATCGGCTTAACGGACGATGATATGAAGAAAGCACAGGTAGGTGTAGTGAGCATGGGATACGATGGTAACACCTGCAACATGCACCTTAATGATCTTGCCCAGTTGGTAAAACAAGGGGTATGGGATGAAGATCTTGTGGGTCTAATTTTCCATACCATTGGCGTAAGCGATGGCATGAGCAATGGCACGGAAGGTATGCGTTACTCGCTGGTGAGCCGCGATATTATTGCAGACTCGATAGAAGCGGTTGTGGGCGCACAATATTATGACGGACTGATAGCTCTCCCCGGCTGTGATAAGAACATGCCCGGGTCGGTAATGGCAATGGGCCGATTAAACCGCCCATCTATAATGGTGTATGGCGGTACTATTAAGCCGGGCCATTGGAAAGGTGAAGACCTTAACATTGTATCAGCCTTTGAAGCGCTGGGTAAAAAAATAGCCGGACAGATTGATGACATCGATTTTATGGGTGTTATTAAAAATGCTTGCCCCAGCGCCGGTGCTTGCGGTGGTGTTTACACTGCAAATACTATGGCGGCGGCTATTGAAGCATTGGGTATGAGCTTGCCTTACTCCTCTTCAAACCCTGCATTAAGTGAAGCAAAAAAAGCCGAGTGCCTGGCAGCAGGTAAGGCTATAAAGATATTGCTGGAGCGCGACATCAAGCCGTCGGACATCATGACGCGTGACGCGTTTGAAAACGCTATGGTGATAATTATGGTACTGGGCGGATCTACAAACGCCGTGCTGCACCTTATTGCTATGGCTAAAAGCATAGGCGTAAAACTTACCCAGGACGATTTTCAGGAAGTAAGTAACCGCATACCGTTGTTGGCTGACATGAAGCCAAGCGGCAAATATATGATGGAAGACCTGCACAATGTAGGTGGTGTTCCGGCCGTGATGAAGTACTGCCTGCAACAGGGTTGGCTGCATGGAGATTGCCTTACCGTAACCGGTAAAACCATTGCAGAGAACCTTGCAGAAGTACCAGAACTGGACTTCGAAACACAAAAAATCATATTGCCTGTAGAGAAGCCGATTAAAGCTACAGGCCACTTGCAAATATTATATGGCAACATTGCCGAAGGTGGTAGCGTAGCCAAGATCACCGGTAAAGAAGGTGAGCGCTTTGAAGGCCCTGCCCGCGTGTTTGACGGCGAGTTTGAACTGATTGCCGGGATACAGAGCGGTCGCGTTAAACAAGGCGACGTTGTAGTAATCCGCAATGTTGGGCCTAAAGGTGCCCCTGGTATGCCCGAAATGCTAAAGCCAACTTCGGCCATATTCGGTGCAGGCCTGGGTAGTTCGGTAGCATTGATCACTGATGGACGCTTTAGCGGTGGTACACACGGCTTTGTGGTTGGCCACATCACACCGGAAGCTTACGACGGCGGTGCTATAGCACTTGTAAAAGACGAGGACCGCATCCTGATAGATGCTGTTAACCGCACCATCAATTTGATGATAAGCGACGAAGAAATGGCGTCCCGTAAGGCAGCATGGCAGCAACCACCGCTTAAGGTAAGCAAAGGTTTGCTATACCGGTATGCCAAAACCGTTACTAACGCGGCAGAAGGTTGTGTAACCGACGAATAAACACTGCCTTACTTAATAAAACAGACAAAACACCCAAATACAATTATACCGGTGAAATACAGTAGCCATAATTATTAATCCAATGGAAGTAGCACAGCAAGAGATAGGTGCAGTTGCAGTTCAGCCAGCAACGGTACCGGTAACACAAGTATCAGGTTCAGTAGCTTTACTGGAAGCACTGATTGTGGAAGGCGTGGATACTATTTTTGGCTATCCAGGTGGCGCTATTATGCCTATTTACGACGCGTTGTATGACTATAAGGAAAAACTTAACCACATACTGGTACGCCATGAACAGGGCGGCATACATGCAGGCCAAGGTTATGCGCGTACTTCCGGCAAAGTGGGTGTGGTATTTGCAACCAGCGGCCCGGGTGCAACCAACCTGGTTACCGGCCTTGCAGATGCGCAGATAGATAGCACACCGCTGGTATGTATTACCGGGCAGGTATTTGCACACCTGTTAGGTACCGATGCTTTCCAGGAGACAGATGTAATTAATATAACCACACCGGTAACTAAATGGAATTACCAGGTTACAGATGCTAACGAGATTCCTGAAGTTATTGCTAAAGCCTTCTACATCGCTAAAAGCGGACGTCCGGGGCCTGTGCTTATCGACATAACTAAGAACGCTCAGATTCAGAAATTCGACTACCAGGGTTACACGCCTTGCAAGCATATACGCAGCTACAGGCCAAAACCTATCGTTAGGTCTCAATACATCCAGCAGGCAGCAGAGCTTATTAACCAGGCTAAAAAGCCATTTGTTCTATGGGGTCAGGGCGTGATATTGGGCAGTGCGGAACAGGAGTTTAAAACATTCATAGAAAAGAGCGGCATCCCTGCTGCATGGACAATACTAGGCGCGGGTGCTATCCCTACAGATCATGAACTTAATGTAGGCATGCTGGGCATGCACGGCAATTACGGTCCTAATGTGCTTACTAACGAGTGCGATGTACTTATTGCGATAGGCATGCGTTTTGACGACCGCGTAACCGGCCGGCTGGACAAGTATGCTAAGCAGGCTAAGGTGATTCATTTGGATATAGATCCGGCGGAGATTGACAAAAATGTAGTAAGCACCGTACCTGTATGGGGCGACTGCAAAGAAACCTTACCGTTGTTAACCCAACTGGTAGAAGCTAAACAGCATACCGAATGGGTAAATAAATTCAAAGAGTTTGCTGATAAAGAAATTGAAGCCGTAATATTTGACGAGTTAAACCCCGGCGATGGCGAAATGACCATGGGCGAGGTAATTAAGCACCTTAATGATCTCACCGGTGGTGAGGCTATTATCGTAAGCGACGTTGGCCAGCACCAGATGGTGGCCTGCCGTTACGCCAGGCTCAACAACACCCGCAGTAATGTGACCAGCGGTGGCTTAGGCACGATGGGCTTTGCCCTTCCTGCTGCTATTGGTGCCAAGTTTGGCGCACAGGACCGCGATGTGGTCGCCATTATAGGCGATGGCGGTTTCCAGATGACCTTACAGGAACTGGGCACCATCATGCAAAGCGGCATCAACGTAAAAATTATCATTCTCAATAACCGCTTCCTGGGCATGGTGCGCCAGTGGCAGGAACTTTTCAACGAGCGTCGCTATTCGTTCGTGGATATCCAAAGCCCCGACTTTGTTACCGTTGCTAAGGGGTATGGCATTGCAGGCAAATCAATAGATGACCGTGCAAACCTTTCTTCATCGTTGAAAGAAATGCTGGAGCATAACGGCTCGTACCTGCTGGAAGTTATGGTACGAAAAGAAAACAACGTGTTCCCGATGGTACCACAGGGATGCAGTGTAGCAGAAATAAGGTTAAAGTAATACCCTGACGGGAATAAAACTTAAAAATGGAAACATTAGAGAACCAAAAGCAGGAGTTTAATATCACGGTTTATACCGAGAACCAAATAGGTTTGCTTAGCCGCATTGCAATTATATTTACTCGCCGCAAGATTAATATTGATAGCCTTAATACCTCACCATCAGAGATAGAAAGTATCCACCGCTTTAACATTGTAATAAACGAAAGCGAAGAGGTAGTACGTAAGCTTACCCGCCAGATAGAAAAACAGGTAGAGGTACTTAAAGTGTATTACCACACCAATGATGACGTGGTTTGGCAGGAGCTGGCGCTCTACAAAATGTCTACAGATGTTATTGCTGAAAAAATCAGCGTAGAGCGTTTACTGCGCGAGAATGGTGCACGTGCTGTGGTTATCCGTAAAGACTATACCGTATTTGAGGCAACGGGTCATCGCGAAGAAACAGATAACCTGATCAAGATCCTGCAGCCTTATGGTCTTATAGAATTTGTACGCAGCGCACGTGTAGCTATCATTAAACAAAGCGACGGTTTTAACCGCAAACTTCGCGAATTTGAAAGGCTTGAACCAGGCGAGGATGTAGTAGAGAACGAATACCTTAACCAGGGACAGAAGGTCTTTACCATGTAATCGTAGTAAATAAATAAACGTTATAAATCACAATAAATTAGTGAAATCACCTTAACGGGTGTAATCAAAAACAAAAACAATGGCAAAATTAAATTTCGGCGGTACCGAAGAAAATGTAGTTACCCGCGACGAGTTCCCTTTATCAAAAGCGCAGGAAGTATTGAAGGACGAAGTAGTAGCCGTTATTGGCTATGGCGTTCAGGGTCCGGGCCAGGCGCTTAATCAAAAAGACAACGGCATTAACGTAATTGTTGGCCAGCGTAAAAATTCAAAAACCTGGGATAAAGCTGTAAGTGACGGCTTTGTACCGGGCGAAACCCTTTTTGAAATTGAAGAAGCCCTTGAAAAAGGTACCATCATCTGCTACCTGTTAAGCGATGCCGCTCAAATTGAACTTTGGCCAACTGTTAAAAAGCACCTTACCCCTGGTAAAGCGCTTTATTTCTCACATGGTTTTGGTATTACCTTTAACGAGCAGACCGGCATAGTCCCTCCTGCTGATGTGGATGTGTTCCTGGTTGCCCCTAAAGGTTCAGGCACTTCATTGCGCCGTATGTTCCTGCAGGGCCGTGGCTTAAATTCAAGCTACGCTATTTTCCAGGATGCTACAGGCAAAGCACAGGAGCGCGTTATTGCCTTGGGTATTGCTGTAGGCAGCGGTTACCTGTTCGAAACCGATTTCAAAAAAGAAGTATTCAGTGACCTTACCGGCGAGCGTGGTACTTTAATGGGCTGTATCCAGGGTATTTTTGCTGCACAGTACGAAGTATTGCGCACCAACGGGCACTCTCCTTCAGAGGCATTTAACGAAACCGTTGAAGAACTTACACAGTCGCTTATGCCATTGGTTGCCGAGAACGGTATGGACTGGATGTACGCCAACTGCTCTACCACTGCACAGCGTGGTGCGCTGGACTGGTGGAAGAAATTCCGTGATGCTACCAAACCAGTGTTTGAAGACCTTTACAAGAGCGTAGCTACGGGTGTTGAGTCACAAAAATCTATCGACTCTAACAGCAAGTCTGACTACCGCGAAAAATTAAACGAAGAATTACGCGAACTACGCGAAAGCGAAATGTGGCAGGCAGGCAAAACTGTACGCAGTTTACGCCCTGAGAACCAGGCTGTAGAAGCGTAATAAATAGTAGCAGTGGTAGTTTCAGGTAGCAGTTATTAAGTGCTGCTGCAACCGCCACTGCTACTTTCATAATTTGTAAGAACATGGCAAAAACATTATTCGATAAAATTTGGGATGCGCACGTCGTCAGCAGCGCTGAGGGCTTTCCCGACGTTTTATACATCGACACTCATTTCATTCATGAGGTAACCAGCCCGCAGGCATTTGACGGCTTGCGCCAGCGGGGCTTACCGGTTTTCAGGCCGAAACAAACCGTTGCCACGGCCGACCACAACGTCCCTACCTGGGACCAACACCTCCCAATTAAAGAAGAACTTTCGCGCTACCAGGTTGATATGCTCACCAAAAACTGTAAAGAGTTTGGCATCGAGCTATATGGCCTTGGGCACCCTTACCAGGGTATAGTGCACGTTATAGGCCCCGAACTGGGCATAACCCGCCCGGGCGGTACTTATGTTTGCGGCGACAGCCATACCTCAACACATGGCGCTTTTGGCGCTATTGCTTTTGGTATCGGCACATCGCAGGTAGAACAGGTGCTGGCTACGCAGTGCTTACTGCAGTCGCGCCCTAAGCGCATGAAAATAGAAGTTAACGGCCAACTGCAAAAAGGCGTTGGCGCTAAAGATATCATCCTGTACATCATTGCGCAGATCTCTGCCGCGGGTGGGACAGGTTACGCGGTTGAATACGCCGGCGATACCATACGCTCCCTGAGCATGGAAGGCCGCATGACCATCTGCAACATGAGCATTGAAATGGGTGCACGCTGCGGCTTGATCGCTCCGGACGAAACCACCGTTAACTATGTTAAAGGCCGCGAATTTGCGCCGAAAGGTGAAGATTGGGACAAAGCCGTTGCTTACTGGCAAACACTTTACTCCGACGCAGATGCGGAGTTTGACAGTGTATTAAGCTTTAATGCTGAAGATATTGAACCCATGATCACCTATGGTACCAATCCGGGTATGGGCATCGGCGTAACACAGCATGTGCCCGAAACAACATCGTTCGAAGCTAAAGAACAGGGCTCTTACAAAAAAGCGCTGGACTATATGGGCTTGCATGATGATGAGCAACTGCTTGGACACCCGATTGATTATGTATTTATCGGCAGCTGTACCAACTCCCGTATTGAAGATTTACGCGAAGTAGCCAAGTTTGTTAAAGGCAAACAAAAGGCCGACAATGTTACGGTTTGGGTAGTACCCGGCTCTAAACAAGTTCAGCAGCAGGCGATAGCTGAAGGCCTGGATAAAGTTTTCGAGTCCGCGGGTTTCCCGTTGCGCGAACCGGGCTGCAGTGCTTGCCTGGGCATGAACGAGGATAAGATACCCGCAGGCAAATATTGCATCTCAACATCAAACAGAAACTTTGAAGGCCGTCAGGGCCCTAATAGCCGTACCTTCCTGGCAAGTCCGCTTACCGCGGCTGCCAGCGCCATTACGGGCGTGGTTACGGATATCAGGGAGATGTTGTCTGAAGAGGAATTAGTCTGAACTAATCACGCGTCATTGGTCTGAACTCGAATTAAAAGAATTACTTGAATTAGCAGAATGGAAACGGGAAGACGGACACCTGAAGACTTTAAGGATTGCACCAGCAAGATAATTGGCTGTGCAATGCGTGTTCATTCTGCTTTAGGTAACGGTTTTCAGGAAGTAATCTATCAAAGAGCGCTTGAAATAGAAATGGCACGAGAAGGTCTTGTTTTTGAGAGAGAAATGGAGATGCCTATCTATTATCGGGGTGAGCAGATAGGGACGCGCCGGGTAGATTTCTTTGTAGATGGCGAAGTGATGGTTGAACTTAAAGCGTTATTGATGCTGGAAAATGTTCATTTGGCGCAAGGGATTAATTACCTGGAAGCATACGGTATACAAACGGGCTTGTTAATTAACTTTGGAGCTACCAGCCTACAGTTCAAACGACTACTAAATAATAAACTGGCAAGAGCTTAAATAACGAGATCAAGAATTCTGGTAATTCTTCAATTCAATAAAATTCGAGTTCCAGACAAAAAATAAATTCAGATGGCAACCAAAATATTTAAACATATACAAACCGGCGCGGTACCGCTGCCTATCGAGAACATCGATACCGACCAGATTATCCCTGCACGGTTTTTAAAAGCCACTACCCGCGAAGGTTTTGGCAACAACCTGTTTCGCGACTGGCGTTTTGATAACGACGGCAACCCAAAACAGGACTTTGTTCTTAACGATCCTACCTATAGCGGGAAAGTACTTGTTGCAGGAAAAAACTTTGGCTGCGGCAGCAGCCGCGAGCACGCTGCATGGGCATTGGCCGACTATGGCTTTGATGCCGTAGTGAGCAGCTTTTTTGCCGACATATTTAAAGGCAATGCCCTTAACAACGGCTTGCTGCCTGTACAGGTAAGCGATGAGTTCCTGAAAAAGCTCTTCGATGCCATCTATCTTGATCCGCATGCAGAGATTGAGGTGAACCTGGTAGATCAGTTTATTAAAATAGTAGCCACCGGCGATCAGGAAAGCTTTGAGGTAAACCCTTACAAAAAAGCCTGCATGACCAACGGCTACGATGATATAGATTATATTCTGAGCAAGAAAGAACTAATAGAACAATTCGAAAACCCCCTAACCCCCTAAAGGGGGAACAGAAGGGTTTTAACACTAAAAAGTACACAATCAAAAGCTCCCCCTTTAGGGGGCTGGGGGGTTAAATGAACTTTCAAAAACACATACAACGCGAAGGCAAGGGAACCGCTAAGTTATTTGATGAGCGGAGCCTTACGGCCGACTATGCTACCCTGCCGCCACTATTGCAGCAGGGCTGGCGCGTGTTGGATGTGGGCTGTGGTACCGGCGCTATCTCCAAAGACATTGCCGCTAAAGTGGCGCATGTTACAGGGATAGACAATACGGAATACTTTATACAAAGCGGAAAAGAAACTTACGCGGATGTAGATAATCTTGAGCTAATACACGCCGACCTGTTTAGCTATGAGCCGGAAGAAAAATTTGACCTGATTGTAGCTGCCCGGGTACTGCAATGGTTAAGCGACCCGCAAGCCGCCGTGGTAAAGTTGAAGAGTATGTTAAAGCCGGGAGGCATCCTGTCGGTTTTAGATTATAATCATGAGTCGCTGGAGTGGCAACCGCTGCCGCCCGCCAGCATGCTCAAGTTTTATGCAACCTTTTTGAGATGGCGCGGTGATGCCGGCATGAACAATCACATTGCTATGGACCTGCCCTGGTACTTTGAAGAAGCCGGGCTATCATCCATAGAGCTTTTAGATGCGCCTGAGTTTTATCAAAGGGGCTACGCCAACTTCGAGAAAAAAATAGGTATATGGTCGTCTGTAGCGCAGATGACGCAAATGGTAGACGAAGGTTACATCAGCAATGAGGACCGGCTGCAGGCAATAGAAGAATACAACAACTGGATACAAACAGGCGCGCAATTGATGATCATGAAATTGGCTGAAGTGCGCGGAGTTAACAAATAAAAATTTCCCCTTTAGGGGATTAAGGGGTTTATGACAAAACACATTTTAGTAATACCGGGCGACGGCATTGGGCCGGAAGTAACCACCTGGGGAAAAGCCGTACTGGAGAAAATAGGCCAAAGCTACGGCCATGAATTTACGTTCGATGAGGCGTTGATGGGTCATGCTGGTATAGAAGCGACCGGTAGTCCGCTGCCAGACGAAACCCTGGAAAAAGCGAAAGCCAGCGATGCTATACTATTTGGCGCAATCGGGCATATCAAATATGATAATGATCCGTCTGCAAAGGTTCGCCCGGAGCAGGGATTATTAAAAATACGTAAGGAGCTTGGGCTATATGCCAACCTGCGCCCGATCATGCTTTTTGATGAACTGCTGGATGCATCCAGCTTAAAGCCAGAGATACTGAAGGGAACGGATATTCTTTTCTTTAGGGAACTTACAGGCGACGTTTACTTCGGTGAAAAAAAACGCAGCGAAGACCGGAACACAGCTTCGGACCTGATGATCTATCATCGTTATGAGGTAGAGCGCATTGCTACCAAAGCTTTTGAGGCAGCAAGGGTTCGCGGTAAAAGGTTATGCTCGGTAGACAAAGCTAACGTGCTGGAAGCTTCCCGCCTATGGCGCGAGGTAGTGCAGGAATTAGCAAAACAATACCCTGACGTAGAGACCGAGCACATGTTTATTGATAACGCAGCCATGCAATTGGTTAAGAACCCTAAAAAGTTCGACGTGGTGCTTACCGCCAACCTTTTTGGCGATATCCTTACTGATGAAGCATCGCAAATTGCAGGTTCAATGGGTATGCTGGCGTCGGCATCTATAGGTGATGGTACCGGTTTCTTTGAACCTATTCACGGTTCGGCACATGATATCGCCGGGCAGGACAAAGCAAATCCGCTGGCCTCCATCCTATCCGTAGCATTAATGCTCGAGATAAGTTTTGGGCTAAAGGACGAAGCTAAGGCCATCACCACTGCAATTGACAAGGTACTTAAAGAAGGTTTCCGCACCGGCGACATTGCTGATGCAAATACTGATAAAAGCAAAATATTGGGTACAACGGCCATGGGCCAAAAAGTTTTGGAATACTTATAGCCCCCCGACCCCCTGAAGGGGGAGTTGGAGTGTGGTAATTTAATATAAAAAACAAATTCCCCCTTCAGGGGGGCAGGGGGTTGGAGCTATTATGAAATGGAACGCCGAATTATATGATCAGAAGCACGCGTTTGTTTACCAATTTGGTGAGAACGTGCTGGAGTTGCTGGCCGCACAACCGGGCGAACGTGTACTGGACCTTGGTTGCGGTACCGGTTATCTTACCGACCAGATACGTATACAAGGTGCCAACGTGATTGGTGCAGACGCATCGCCTGAGATGATAAAAAAAGCTAAGGAAACTTATCCTGAAGTTGATTTTGTAGTTGCGGACGGCACCAATTTTCATTTCGATGAAAAGTTTGACGCCGTATTTTCCAACGCTACGCTGCACTGGATAAAAAAAGCCGATGCTGCCATTAAATGCGTTTACGACTCACTTAAACCTGGCGGCCGCTTTGTGGCAGAAATGGGCGGCAAAGGTAATGTACAGCACCTGATAGCAGCAACCCGCCAGGTACTGCGTAAGCATGGTTACCATAAACAAGCCGAAACCGAAATTTGGTATTTTCCATCTCTTGCCGATTATACATCGAGGCTGGAAGCACAGGGGTTCAGGGTAACTTATGCATCGCACTTTGATCGTAAAACACCTTTGCAGGACGGCGACCAGGGTGTGGCTAAATGGATAAGCATGTTTGCGCCGTTATACCTCGTTGGCGTTCCAAAAGAAGAAAAGCAACAGCTACTGGAAGAGGTTACCGCATTGCTGGAGCCTATTTACAATGAGAACGGGCAATGGTATGCCGATTATGTGAGATTAAGGTTTATTGCTGTTAAACAATAAGATTAAAGATTACCGGGTGACAAGATCATCCTCAAAAATAAAATGAATTAGCGGGCGATGTTAATCCACCGCTCAAGCCCCACAACTAAAAAAGAGAGTTATGTTACACGATCCCAACCGCGTTTACGTTTTTGACACCACCCTTCGTGATGGCGAGCAGGTACCGGGTTGCCAGCTGACAACCCCAGAGAAGATAGAGATAGCCCGCGAACTGGAAAGGCTGGGCGTGGATATAATTGAAGCCGGTTTCCCGGTATCGAGCCCCGGGGATTTCCAAAGTGTTGTGGAAATATCCAAAGCGGTATCTGAGCCGACCGTGTGCGCGCTTACCCGTGCCAACAAAGGTGATATAGATGCGGCGATTGAAGCACTTAAGTATGCAAAACGCCCGCGTATACATACCGGCATAGGCTCGTCTGATCAGCACATTAAACACAAATTTAACAGCACACGCGAAGAGATACTGGAGCGCGCCGTAGAGGCGGTAAAGTACGCAAAGAAATCGGTAGAGGATATCGAGTTCTATGCTGAGGATGCCGGCCGTGCTGATATAGTTTTCCTGGCGCAGATGGTAGAAGCTGTAATTGGCGCGGGTGCTACCGTAGTAAACATCCCGGATACAAACGGATATTGCCTGCCCGATCAATACGGCAGCAAAATAAAGTTCCTTAAAGAGAACGTAAGCAATATTGATAAAGCCATTATATCGGTGCATTGCCATAACGACCTTGGCCTGGCTACCGCAAACTCTGTTGCAGGGCTGCAAAATGGCGCCCGCCAGATAGAAGGCACTATAAACGGCATTGGCGAGCGTGCCGGTAACACTTCTATAGAAGAGGTGGTAATGATCCTGAAAACGCACCAGGCGCTTGGTTTATATACCAACATCAACAGCAAAAACTTTTACGAGATGAGCCGCATGATTAGCACGCAGATGCGCATGCCGGTACAGCCTAACAAAGCCATAGTGGGCAGCAATGCTTTTGCGCATAGCTCGGGCATTCACCAGGACGGCTTTCTTAAGAACAGGGAAAATTACGAGATTATCCGCCCCGAAGATGTTGGTTTCCCAAGCGCCAGCATCGTGTTAACCGCGCGCAGCGGCCGCCATGCGCTAAAGTTCCATTTAGAACGCCTTGGGCATACGCTTGACAAGGATGAACTATATGAAGTTTACCAGCGCTTTTTAACCCTGGCAGACAACAAGCTGGACATAAACGATAACGACTTGCAGGAACTGGTAGCCTACAAGTTGGTAAAGAACTAATATGGATACTGTAACGCAAAGCCAGCTGGATTTTGATGCCGCATACGAGAGGTTAAAAGGAGTTGTAAAACATACCCCGCTTGAATATAATGAGCGCCTTTCGGACAAGTACGAGTGCGAGATTTACCTGAAACGTGAGGACCTGCAGATAGTGCGTTCGTACAAGCTGCGGGGTGCTTATAACATGATAAGCAGGCTTAACACCGAGCAGCTGAGCCGCGGCGTGGTTTGCGCCAGCGCCGGCAACCATGCGCAGGGTGTTGCTTATTCATGCAAAAAGCTGGGGACTAAAGGCGTAATATTCATGCCGGAGATCACCCCCAAGCAAAAAGTGAAACAAACAGAAATGTTTGGTAACGGCAACGTAGAACTGGTGTTGGTTGGCGATACTTTTGACGATTGCCTGCGCGAAGCGCTTGCTTATACTGAAGCACACAACATGACCTTTATACCGCCATTTGATAACGAACAGGTGATAGAAGGACAAGGCACGGTAGGTGTAGAGATATTGGAAGACCTGCCCGAAGTAGAGGCGGTGATAGTACCTGTTGGCGGCGGTGGTTTAGCAGCCGGCCTGGGTACCTACCTTAAACAACAGAAAGAAAATATTTTGCTGATAGGTGTTGAGCCGGATGGCGCACCATCTATGTGGACCGCTATTGAAAAAGGTGAGCCGGTAACACTTGGCCAGATAGACCGTTTTGTAGACGGCGCGGCCGTAAAGCGTGTGGGCGAGAAAACTTTCCGTATCTGCCGCGAGGTGTTAGATGACATGCTGACCGTACCCGAGGGTAAGGTTTGCACCACCATATTAAAGCTGTATAACGAAGATGCTATCGTGGTTGAACCGGCAGGCGCCTTATCAGTAACCGCGCTGGATAGCGTACGCGAACAGATAAAAGGCAAAACGGTGGTGTGCGTAGTAAGTGGCGGAAATAATGATATAGAGCGTATGGCCGAGATAAAAGAAAAATCGCTGCTATATGAAGGCCTGAAGCATTATTTTATCGTTCGGTTCCCGCAAAGGCCGGGTGCTTTAAAACTATTTGTAACCAACGTGTTAGGCCCCGGCGATGACATCACCCGTTTCGAGTTCATCAAGAAAACAGCAAAAGAGAACGGCCCCGCTCTGGTTGGCATAGAGCTGAAGAACGCGGAAGACTATCCTGCCCTGCTCCAGCGTATGGAAGAACACCGGTTTGAGGTGATAGAAATCAACCGCGACCAAACGTTGTTTGAGTATTTGGTATAAAGCAGCTTAACGGCTGTATAAGATTTTAAGGCTGCCTATGGGCGGCCTTTTTGCTTTTAGTGTTGCCGTCGACTCTCTCTTCGCTAAGGACAAAGACGGTGATACAACAAATCGTCATTGCGAGCGATAGCGTGGCAATCTCCCGACATGCTTGCGGAGACCTTTCTATCAGGAGAGTGCTTCGTACCTCGCAATGACGAACAAACAGAACATGCGCTTTTTCACCTGTTATTTAGGAGCTACTTGCAAATTTAATTTAAAATAGCCCGCAATTTAAGTGTGGTTTTTGAAGAATGCTGAATAGAAATTCAGCAAAAAACAGCTTAATTGGTGTTATTGAAGCAGTTTTTTATGAGATTTATATAGGCCGTTCAAAAGTGTTCAAATTGGCACCGGCACAAAAAAAGCTGAACACTTTTGAACACTTCAGGACTTTTCGGTCATCATCTTCATGGCCTCTTTAGCGGCTATCTGCCCCGATATTAAAGCCGGTGGTACGCCAGGGCCAGGTACTGTAAGCTGACCGGTGTACAGCATATTTTTTACATGCTTTGCCCGCATAGATGGTTTAAAGAAAGCTGTCTGGGCCAGCGTATTTGCCAAGCCGTAAGCATTGCCTTTATAGGAGTGATAGTCTGCTTTAAAGTCATCCAGTGCATAACTCCGTTTAAGTATGATACTCTCGCGGATGCTCTCCCCTGTTACCTGCTCAAATCGGTCAATCATCAGGTTAAAATACTTCTCGCGGGTGGCCTCGTTATCTTCTAACCCCGGTGCTATAGGCATCAGGAAGAAGATATTTTCGCAACCCTCAGGCGCGGCCGCAGGATCGGTTTTAGATGTGCAGCATACATAAAAAAGCGGCTTTGTAGGCCATTGCGGGTCTTTGTATATCTCGCGGGCATGCTGCTCAAAATCCTCGTCAAAAAAGAGGTTGTGGTGCTCTATTCCATTCAGCTTTTTGTTGGTGCCAATGTAAAACAACAGACTGGATGGCGACATGGTGCGCTTGTCCCAATACTTTTCGGAGTAGTTGCGGTGCGGCTTGTCCAGCAGGTGCTGGTCGGCATGTTCATAATCCGCACCGGTTATTACAAAGTCCGCAGTAAATATGCCGTTGTTGGTTTGTATGCTGCTTACCTGCTTATCGGCCACCTCTATCTTTGTTACTTCCGTATTCAGGCGGATGTCTACGCCATAACTTTCAGCAACGCTAACCATCGCCCTTACAATTTCATTCATCCCACCCATTGGGTACCAGGTACCGAGTGCCAGGTCGGCATAGTTCATCATGCTGTACATGGCTGGTGTATCCTTAGGCGTTGCACCCAGAAACAGCACCGGGAACTCCAGCATCTTTACCAGCTTCGAATCTTTGAAATATTGCCTCACATGGCTGCTCATGCTGGTAAGCAGCTGCATGCTCATGCTTTTACGGATAAGGTTGAGATCGATAAACTCAGTTATGGAATGCGACGGACGGAACACATACTCTCCCATTCCGACTTTGTACTTATAAGCGGCTTGTTCCATAAAGGTCTGCAGCCCCTTGCTGCTGCCGGGGTCAATGGAATCGAATAGCTGCTCTAGTTGCTGCATATCGGCAGGCACATCCAGTACCTCGTCTTTACTGTAGTAAATGCGATAACCGGGATCCAGGCGTTTCAGATTGTAAAAATCAGCTGGCTTTTTACCAAATAGCGCGAAAAAGTTCTCAAACACATCTGGCATCCAATACCAGCTCGGGCCCATGTCAAACTTAAAGCCATCTTTCTCCCACACCCGCGCGCGGCCACCTGGCTGGTCGTTCTTTTCCAGCACAGTTACTTTGTAACCTTCTTTAGCCAGTATGCAAGCCGATGCTAATCCGGCAAATCCGGCACCAATAACTACTACATGTTTAGTATCCATCCGCGGCAAATTACTTAAATAGTTGTAAGGAGATAAAAAACATTCACAATATCATTTTGTACTTTTGGGAACATAGCTTATGAATTTATTTGACGAAACGTGTTTTGAATGCAGCAAACTTATCACCGAAAAGTACAGTACTTCTTTTAGTCTCGGCATAAGAGCATTTGAAAAGCGCTTTCAGTACCCTGTTTACGCCATATACGGCTTTGTTCGTTACGCAGATGAAATTGTAGATACCTTTTTTGACCACGACCAACGTCAGTTAATAGACGACTTTACAGAAGAAACTTTTAAAGCTATTAGAGCTGGCATCAGCACCAACCCGATTTTGCAGGCTTTTCAGCAGGTGGTTAATCATTACGGTATTGACCATGAGCTAATTGAGGCTTTTCTCAACTCCATGAAAATGGACCTTGATAAAACCACATACGACAATGGTGGTTACCAAGTTTATATTTACGGCTCAGCAGAAGTAGTTGGTTTAATGTGTTTAAGGGTATTCAGTGAAAATAATACGGAGCTTTATAATCAGCTAGTGCCAAAAGCAAGAAGCCTTGGCGCAGCATTCCAGAAAATAAACTTTTTAAGAGATATCAAGTCAGACTATGAAGAACGGGGTCGAACTTACTTCCCGGGGGTAGATTTTACTAACTTTACCTCTGTCGAAAAAAGCCTCATAGAAGCGGACATCAAAAAGGACTTTGATGACGCGTTAGAAGGAATAAAGCTGCTGCCACAAGGCAGCCGTTTAGGGGTGTACGTAGCTTATGTATATTACTTGCAGCTATTTAAAAAGATTCGCCGTATACCCGCTCATGTAATACAGCAGAAACGGGTCCGCGTGTCTGACAGCGTTAAGATGGGGCTTTATTTTAAAGCTTTGCTGCACCGTAAAATGAACATGATTTAAATGGATGCTTTGTTGCAGATATCGAGATACAAAGGATGGCTATTTGGCATTGTGATGCTAATAGCTGTATCTGCGTTTAGTAAGCCATCAGCAAAATTGGATGATACGCCCGACTATAACCTGCATACCATACGTAAGTTACTTGTAAGCGCGCTGGAAAGTAAAAAGACTACAGATTCTCTTTATAAAAGCCTTGTTGCTATCAAGGGACCCTCATCGCTTGTTACGGGGTATATAGGCACACTTGAAGCAATAAAAGCTAAACACGCCTGGAACCCATATCTTAAAATTAAATACCTCAATAACTCGGAACGTACATTTAAAACCGCTATCGGTAACGATCCACATAACATCGAGATCAGGTTTATGCGTTTTTCAATAGAACACAACGTACCCGGCTTTTTAGGGTACAACAAAAACCTTACTGCCGACCGCCAGGAGATCATTCATCAGCTTAATAAAAGTAACTACGCTGCGGCTGATAAGCCCCTGGTGAAAACAATTATCCGGTTCTTGCTGGACTCCAAACGCTGCACTACGGCAGAACAACACCAGCTCACACAGCATTTGGCTGCCCTATAAGCATGAAATATACTTATCTACTTATCAACTTTCTTACCATTGTATTCCCTATAGCATTGTCTTTTGACAAGCGTGTCGCGTTTTATAAAAGCTGGAAGTACCTGTGGCAAGGCTTGTTAATAACTGGCTTGGTGTTCCTGTTCTGGGATGTACTTTTTACCATTTACGGTGTATGGAGCTTTAATCCAAATTATATAGTTGGTATAAAATTCTTTGGACTGCCTTTGGAGGAAATACTGTTTTTCCTTACGGTCCCCTTCTCTTGTATTTTCATTTACGCGTGCCTCAACTACTACGTAAAATGGCAGATCAGCAACGCTTTCGCACGGCAACTTTCAAATGTAATGATTGGTCTTTCCGTTGCATTGCTTGCCGTTAATTACACACGCTTGTATACCGTTGTTACATTTGGCTTGCTGGCTATATTGCTGCTAATACTGGTTTATGTAGTTAAAGCCGAATGGCTGGGCAGGTTTTATCTAGCCTTTCTGGTGTCGTTATTACCCTTTTATATCGTAAACGGAATCCTCACCTCCTTACCGGTTGTACTCTACAATAATGCGCAGAACATGGGGGTTCGCGTTTACACCATACCTTTCGAAGATCACTTTTATAGCATGGCACTGCTAATGATGAACGTAGCTTTTCTGGAGTATTTTAGAAAGCGTAAAACCGCATGACAGAACTCCCCACCTATACCAGGTCTCAACTAGCGCTGCGAAACGGGCAGGACAAGCCACAAATATGGGTAGCCTTCAAAGGCACTATATACGACGTTACCGAAAGCCGGCTTTGGCGCAACGGGAAACATTATGAGCATTGGGCCGGGCAGGACCTTACCGAAGAACTTGCCGATGCACCACACACTGCAGCTGTCTTCGAAAAATTTCCAGCTGTAGGCGTGTTGATGTGATCTGTAGTAATTGCAGCAATGACTAGCTAAATTTTTTACATCTCTTAGAAATAGCTGCTGCTATCGCCAGCTAAAACTATCCTTTTAGCTTTAATCTACTTGACTAAGTGAAAAATGTGCAAATAAATTTGCGCAACTAAAAAGTTGCATATATATTTGCAACTCACAAGTTGCACATTAAACTGCGAAATGAAACAAGACATCTTTCAGGCCATAGCCGATCCTACACGCAGAGCTATTTTAACGTTGATTGCTATACAAGCACTCACTCCAAATGCAATGGCAGAAAAGTTTGACATGACCCGTCAGGCAGTATCCAAACACATCAAAGTACTGCACGAATGCGAACTAATTAAACCGCAACAGCGCGGCCGGGAAATTTACTACCACTTTAATGCTAAGAAAATGCAGGAATTTGACCACTGGTTAGCTCAATTCAGACAGAACTGGGAAACTCAATTCAATCAACTCGATAACCTATTACAAACAATTAAAGAACAGAATAATGAATAACGATTTGCTATTTGATTTCAACGTTGACAAAGCGGCTAAAACTGTTTACATAACCCGCGAATTTAATGCCGGATTATCCCTGGTGTGGGATGCCTTCACAAAAGCCGAGTTGCTGGACCAATGGGGCGCGCCTGCACCTATGCGTGCTAAAACCAAGTATATGGATTTCAAAGAAGGAGGCCGGAGGTTTTACGCTATGATTAGTCCCGATGGTGTGGAGCGTTGGGCGGTTCAGGAGTTTACATCTATCACGCCCAAAACCAATTTCAAGATGTACAATGCATTTTCAGATAAAGACGAAAATCGCGAGCTGCCGGGTTCTGACTGGGACTACAACTTTAGCGAACAAGACAGCATAACTAAAGTAAATATTACCATTTACAACGAATCGTTTGAGCGACTGGAAAAACTACTGGAAGGCTTCAAGATAGGTTTCACTATGACGCTTAAAAACCTGGAAGAATTGCTGACAAGCTTATCGCAAGAATCTTAAATACTATCAATCACTAACGGGAATGCTGAAAACCGATAAAGAGTAAGCGAAACATTAACCATTTAAATCAAAATTATGAGGACAATCAATCCATGGATCAACTTTAACGGCAATGCCGAAGAAGCATTTACTTTTTACAAATCTGTTTTTGGCGGAGAGTTTACAAAGATCGTCCGCTTTAAAGAACTATCCAGTCCGGAGTTTCAAATACCCGAAAGCGAAGCAAATAAGATAATGCACATTGCCCTGCCCATTGGTAACCACAACGTGTTATTAGCCAATGATGTTCCGGAGTTTATGGGGCGGGTTAATGAAAATGAAAACCGTTCTAAAATAGCCTTGAGTACAGAAAGCCGTGAAGAGGCTGACAGGATATTTAACGGGTTATCAGCAGGTGGAGAAGTTGAAGGGCCAATTGGCGATAGTCCATGGGGTACATACGCCGGAATGTTCAGAGACAAATATGGCATTGAATGGATAGTAGAATTTGACGCCAAATAGAAAAAGTGTGTGCTATAACTGTGAATTACTGTAAAGTATAATACTTAACTTTGGCGCTCAATTAAGTATACTACTATGCAATATGATGTTATCGTTATAGGTTCGGGCCCGGGCGGGTACGTTGCGGCTATTCGCTGCGCGCAATTAGGTATGAAAACTGCCATTATTGAGAAATACAGCACACTTGGCGGCACTTGCCTTAATGTGGGCTGTATTCCTTCAAAGGCCCTGCTCGATTCATCTGAGCACTACCATAACGCGGCACACGCTTTTAGCGATCATGGCATTAAGCTGGATAACCTTGCTTTTGATTTCGGACGCATGGTTGCCCGCAAGCAGGAAGTTGTAAATGCCAACACAAGCGGCATCAGCTTTTTAATGAAGAAGAACAAGATAGACGTACACACAGGCGTCGGTTCTTTTAAAGATAAAAACACCATTGTTGTTACAAAAACCGACGGCACCAAAGCAGAACTTACAACCGAAAAGGTAATTATAGCTACCGGCTCAAAACCCAGCAGCCTGCCTTTTCTTAAGATTGATAAACAAAGGATTATAACCTCTACAGAAGCCTTGAGCTTACCAGAGGTACCTAAACACCTTATACTTATCGGTGGTGGTGTTATAGGCCTGGAACTTGGCTCTGTTTACGCACGTTTAGGTGCTAAGGTATCTGTTATAGAGTTTATGGATGGTATTATCCCAACCATGGATAAAGCACTTGGCCGCGAATTGCTAAAGGTGCTTAAAAAACAAGGGATGGAGTTTTACCTTAACCACAAGGTAACTGGAGCTACTGTTGAAGGTGATGAAGTAACCGTTACTTTTGACAACGCCAAAGGTGAAAAACAAGAGCTTAAAGGCGATTATTGCATGGTAGCCGTAGGCCGTGTTGCTTATACCGACGGCTTAGGTCTTGAAAACATCGGCCTTACCGTTGAAGAGCGTGGACGGAAGATTACCGTCGACGAGCACTTGGAAACCAGCGTTAAAGGTGTGTATGCCATTGGCGATGTTATAAAAGGTGCCATGCTTGCCCACAAGGCAGAAGACGAAGGCACTTTTGTGGCAGAGATTATCGCGGGTCAAAAGCCGCACATTAACTACAACCTTATACCTGGTGTAGTATATACCTGGCCGGAAGTTGCTGCCGTAGGCTTTACCGAAGAGCAGTTGAAAGAACAAGGTGCCAAATACAAAGTGGGCTCATTTCCGTTTAAAGCAAGCGGTCGTGCACGCGCCAGCGGTGATCTTGACGGTTTTGTAAAGGTACTTGCAGATGCTACTACTGATGAGATATTAGGCGTACATATGATAGGTCCACGCGCTGCCGACATGATAGCTGAAGCCGTTGTTGCCATGGAGTTCCGCGCGTCGGCAGAGGATGTTACCCGCGCAAGCCATGCCCACCCTACCTATACAGAAGCCATGAGGGAAGCTTGTTTGGCAGCAACTGAAAACAGGGCGATACATATTTAAAAAGCAGCAGTAAATAGTTGCAGTAGCAGCAAGTTAACTGCTACTGCAACTGCCGCTAATACCATGCAAGTAATCATCAACATAGCTATTGTGCTTCTTACCATTTCAATAATGGAGCTGGCGTCGTGGGCTATGCATAAGTATTTTTTTCATGGGCCGCTCTGGTTCATACACAAGACACACCATCAGCAGCGCCACGGCTGGTTTGAGCTTAATGATCTTTTTAGCATCGGCTTTGCCGTCCTTGCTTTGTGGCTGATGTGGGTGGGCCACGTAAGCCTCGATTACCGTTTCTGGATCGGTGCCGGCATTAGCACCTATGGCACTATCTACTTCATCTTTCACGACTGGTTCATCCACAACCGCTTTAAGGCATTTAAAAGCAATAACCGTTACTTGTCAGCCATTCGGCGGGCGCATAAGATCCATCACAAATCAACAGAAAAGAACCCTTCAGAGGAGTTCGGGTTATTGGTGGTTGGTAAAAAGTGGTTTAAGCAGTAAAGGCCATTTTAATAATGGTACAGGCATTTTAAAGATTAGCGGGCCTTGTCCTGTTTATTTTAAATTTAGGGTACACGCGCTTTATAGGATTGCTTTTACTGATATTGTTCCACTCTTCAATTATAGCAGAGGCATTGTTAAATAGTTCTTCCCATTGTGATGAATTGTCCAGAAACGCGTCAATCGGGTCATCTGCTGAATAAACGTCATGGTTAGTCAAAATATGAAATTTAATGTGACCCGGTAGTAACTCGCCTTTATTATTCCTTCGCATTCGTGCATAATGGTATTGTGCTGCAGTGATTGCAGCAAGGGCTGTTGTTGTTAAGCTGCTGTTTTCTTTATCAGAGACATGTTTACGCGGGTTTATGCTGTTATAAAGCCAAACTTCACCAGTGCTAAAAGCTACAATCGATTGTATTGCAGTTCCGGTATGCATTTCCATGATTATTCCGAAAGCCGTTTCTGTGTTGGTTGGAAACATAACTCCAAGATCTGTCGGAGTTAAAGCAAAGGTTTGTTCTCGCAGGTCTAAATAAGTATCATAATTAATATCAGCAATCTCTTTATCCACCTGCCGGTATTTCCATTTAAGATAATAGTTATTTATAATCCTTCCGAAGTGGAAAAGCAATATGGCACCAATTGGCCAGTACTCTTCTTTCATTACTAATACTGTTTAGAGTAGTAAACTAACAAAATATTGGCCTGAACATCCATTTATCTGCTTTTTTATTTGTGCGAAAACTACCTTTACTGCCATGAATATCCTCCTGATAAACAACACCCGCATCCCTGCTACAAAGTATGGAGGCACCGAACGTATGGTGTGGTGGCTGGGCCGCGAACTGGTGAGATTGGGGCATAAAGTTACTTACCTGGTGGGAGCCGGTTCGCTATGTTCTTTCGCCAAAGTACTTACCTACAACCCGGCAGCAGACATAAACAGCCAGATACCAGATGATGTAGACGTTGTGCACTTCCAGTTCCAGGTGCAGGGATTTACCAAAAAGCCGTACATAGTCACGGTGAACGATAATCCCGGCGGGCACCCGCTTGACAGAAACTCGGTATTTGTATCCGGCAATCACGCCGCACGGCACGGTGCAACTGCATTTGTTTATAATGGCTTAGATAGTGCTGATTATCCTATACCCGATCTTAAAGGCAAGCGCAACTATTTCCATTTTTTGGCAAAGGCAGCCTGGCGGGTCAAGAACGTGAAAGGAGCTATTGATGTTGCCACTATAAGCAAAAACAAACTGGTTGTATTGGGCGGGACACGGCTAAATATCAAAATGGGCTTCAGATTCACACCAAATCTAAATGTCAGCTTTAAAGGTATGGTGGATGACCAACAAAAAGCTGCCTTGATGAACAATTCCAAAGGCCTTATCTACCCCGTGCGCTGGAACGAACCTTTTGGTATTGCTATTACCGAGAGCCTGTATTTTGGCTGCCCGGTTTTCGGCACGCCTTACGGCTCGCTGCCGGAGTTGGTGCCTTCGGATGTTGGTTTCCTTTCGAACAGCAAACACGAACTTGCAGAGGCAATGAAGAACGCAGACAGTTACAACAGGCAACGTTGCCATCAGTACGTTATGGACAACTTTAACATCACCAAAATGGCCAATGAGTACCTGAAGCTTTATGAGGCAGTAGCACATGGTGCTACAATAAATAAAAACAATCCTGTTTTGCAGGAACAAAATCCGCCAAAGTTTTTGCCCTGGGTAGATTGATTGTAGGCTAAGGCATTGCCATATCTTATATTTTTCCGAAATTCGGCCCATGCTGCAAATACAGGAAAACGTCTCGCTAAAAAATTTCAACACCTTTGGTATAGAGGCAAGCGCCCGCTACTTTGCAGAGATAAGCCACCCTGAAGAACTTACAGAGCTTTTTGCCGACCCGCAATGGCATACAGTTCCGCGCCTGGTTATGGGCGGTGGCAGCAATATGCTTTTAGTAAACAACTTTGATGGCATTGTTATCCGCCTGAACATTCGTGGTATTGAACACCGCATCAGCCATGATGATGTTGTTGTTGAAGCCGGCGCAGGCGAGGTTTGGAATGACCTCGTTAACTACTGCGTAGATCATGGCTTTGCCGGAATGGAAAACCTCAGTCTTATTCCTGGTTCGGTGGGCGCATCCCCTATCCAAAATATTGGCGCATATGGAATAGAGTTAAAAGATATATTTGAGAGCTGCACTGCATTCGAGCTATCAACAGGCGAGTTTCGCAACTTTACTAAGAAAGAATGCAAGTTCGGTTATCGCGAAAGTGTTTTTAAGGGTGAGTTGGCTGGGCAATTCATTATTACTTCCGTTAAGTTCGGGCTTTCCCTCATACCAAACCTCAACCTAAAGTATGGTGCTATCGAGCAGGAGTTGGCAGCTCGCGGCATCATTTCGCCAACACTTAAAGATGTATCCCAGGTAGTATCGCACATTCGGGTTTCTAAACTGCCGGATCCGTCTACCATTGGTAACGCAGGCAGCTTTTTTAAAAACCCGGTGATCAGCGCGGAGGCTTTCGGTCCGATTCAGCAAAAATTTCCGAATATCGTAAATTTTCCAGCAGGTGACGGACAGGTTAAACTTGCTGCTGGCTGGTTAATAGAACAGTGCGGATGGAAGGGTAAAACAGTTGGGCATACAGGCACCTGGAAGAACCAAGCCCTTGTGCTGGTTAACCACGGCGGAGCCACAGGCAACGAAGTGTACAACCTTTCGTCGCAAATCATAGACAGTGTGTACACTAAATTTGGCGTTACGCTACAACGCGAAGTCAATATTATTAGTTAATAACTTTACCCTGAAAGATATTTAACTAAATACCTGTGTCATAATGCATTAAATTGCATCTTTTTTAAAACAAATTCAATTTCTCCAAAAAAGATTTATTTGTCGCTTGTTAAGCATTTTTAAACCTGTTTATCAGTCACTTACGCCGCAGCCACAAGCTTTTCTTTTGCAAGAACTCAATCCCTAACAAGCAGTAGCTTGTTCATCTTATTGTACACGGTTGGCATAATGGTATCATGTTTGAATAAAACTTAATACAAAACATTAACAGAATGACAAAGATTGAGTTTAACACCCTGGTATTACGTCAAGCAAGTTCATTAAGGTCTTATGCCTTACACTTCACACATGACGCCGACGACGCAAACGACCTTGTTCAGGATACAATGTTGAAAGCCATCACTTATTACAATAAGTTTAAAGAAGGCACAAACCTGAAAGGCTGGTTGTATACCATTATGAAGAACACCTTCATAAACAACTACCGCCGTTTTGTTAAAATGAGCACTTTTGTTACCAAGAGCGACGAGATCTCTTCTCCAAACCTTGTTTTCAGTTCAACTAAAAATCAAGGCGAATCAAAGTTTGTGATGGATGATATTAAAAGAGCGCTGGACCGCTTGCCATCTGATTACTACGTGCCGTTTACAATGTATTTTGAAGGCCACAAATATCATGAGATTGCAGACCACTTAACTATCCCTATTGGTACTGTAAAAACCCGTATCCACGTTGCACGCAAGCTGCTTAAGAAAAATTTGAAAGCTTATGACAACGGTGTTGCAAAGCCGGTTTACGCAGAAAACGAATAAGCAAATAAACTCAACATATATATAAAGAACCCGCCCTACGGCGGGTTTCTTTGTTTTACACCTGCCTATTTTCTATCCGCTTATAGCTACATTCTACCCTGTTTGTAACAGCTTTATACGCCATTGGCATATTGCTGATATAATTTTTAAATTACGCTCGTTAATCAACATCGCAGCGAAATGAAAAAACTCTTCTCATTACTTTTATTAATAGTCGGCGTATACAGCAGCACTTTTGCGCAAAGCAGCTGGGTGCAGGAACATTACACTAAAAAGGACGTGTATATCACCATGCGCGATGGTGTCAAACTCTTTACATCTATCTACACGCCAAAAGACGCTTCGGCGAAAACAAAGTACCCAATGATGATGCAGCGTACCTGCTACAGCATTGCGCCTTATGGCGAGGGTAAATACCCGGGTTCTCTGGGGCCATCAAAATACATGATGAACGAGGGTTACATTTTTGTTTACCAGGATGTACGCGGTCGGTACAAAAGCGAAGGCACCTGGACCAACATGACCCCGGTTATAGATAACAAGAAAGGCAAAACCGATGTTGATGAAGGATCTGACACTTACGACACTATCGACTGGTTGGTAAAAAACGTTCAGTTTAACAACGGCCGGGTTGGCCAGTGGGGTATTAGCTATCCGGGCTTTTACACTGCGGCAGGCATCCTAAGCAACCACCCTGCTCTAAAAGCATCATCGCCACAGGCTCCTATATCAGATTTCTTCTTTGATGATTTTCACCATAATGGCGCGTTGCTTGAAAGCTATTTCTTTACTTACCCTGTATTTGGTGTACAAAAGAAAGATACCACAAGCAAAGCATGGTACACCAGCCAGATGTTCAACGCGGGTACCAAAGACGGATACCAATTCCTGCTGGATATGGGCCCGTTGAGCAATGCAGATAAATACTATAAAGACAATTTTTACTGGCAGGAAACCATTAATCATCCCAGCTATGATGAGTTTTGGCAGAAACGCGGCTTATTGAAACACTATAACAAAGTTAAGCCTGCAGTAATGCTGGTAGGCGGCTGGTTTGATGCAGAGGACCTTACAGGGCCTCTGGCTATTTATAAAACCATCGAGAAGAAAGATCCGAGTGCTTATAACACCATTGTAATGGGTCCTTTCGGTCATGGTCGCTGGTCGCGCGAAACCGGGCACACCATGCACAGCAATGTGTACTTTGGCGATAGCATTGCTACTTTCTACCAAACCAACATCGAACAAAAATTCTTTAACCACTTCCTGAAAGGCAATGGCGATAAAAATAGCGGCCTGCCCGAAGCATATATGTTTAATACCGGCAGTAAGGAATGGAAAACATTTGACAAATGGCCCTCTCCTGCCGCTGCACACGTAAAGTTCTATTTAAACAATGATGGCAAACTGGCCAGCACCGCCCCTGCAGCACAAGGATCGGTAAGCTATGTAAGTGATCCTTTAAAACCAGTACCGTATACTGAGGACAACAGCACCACCATGGGCTTTACTCCGCACAATTATATGAGTGAGGACCAGCGTTTTGCCGGTCGCCGACCCGATGTATTAGTGTACCAAACAGACGTATTAACGGAGGACATGACCCTCGGCGGCGAGATCATGGCTAATCTTAAAATTGCCAGCACAACCACTGATGCAGATTTCTTCGTAAAGCTTATAGACGTATATCCGCCAAATGAGCCTAACAACCCCTACATGCCTAATAAGAGTATTATCCTGAGCAACTACCAGCAAATGGTACGTAGCGAGATAATGCCGGCGCGTTTCCGAAAAAGCTTCGAAAAACCTGAAGCCTTGGTCGCTAACCAAAAAACGGATGTTAACTTCCGGCTGCAGGATGTGCTGCATACCTTTAAAAAGGGACACCGTATTATGATACAGGTACAAAGCACCGCGTTCCCTCTGTTTGCCCGTAACCCACAGAAGTTTGTTGACAACCCGTACAAAGCTGCTGAAAGCGACTACATTAAAGCAACAGAAACCGTTTACAACGATAGCTTTATTGATGTGGAGGTGTTGAAGTAAACTTGTCTAACCCTCCCCTAAAGGGGAGGGTTAAAACACCTGCCATGTCAAAAATACTCTGTTCATTAATAACACTACTATTTTTGCAAACATTATCTGCACAGGTAAAAACAACTGTTATCAGTAAAAATGCTATACCTGCTTCCATCAAGTATTCAGGCCATGTTATAAATGCCGTAAACTTTACAGATGAAGCTGGCCGACATTTAGTGATAACCACAGAAACAGGAGAAAAGCAGGCCAAATCAGGTGAGGAAAGCTACCGGGAGGCTGCTTTATACGCTTATGGCTATACTTTAAACAAAGGTGCTTATCATCTTGATTGGAAAGTACAAGACTTTGTAATGAATGCCCGGTAGACATTAGTGCAAACTACGTTCCCGGAAGCTTTTCAGTTACTGATCTGGACAAGGACAACATTGCTGAAGTATGGCTGATGTACAAAACCGCCTGCCGCGGCGATGTAAGCCCGAGCGATATGAAAATCATCATGTATGAGGGCGGCAAGAAATATGCCGTCAGGGGTACCAACAAAATTAAAGTGGGCGAAAAAATTTATGAAGGCGGCGCATACACTACAGACGAGGCCTTCAAAACTGGTCCGCTGGTATTTGCGAAATATGCTGCTACTCTTTGGAAAAAGAATTTATTATCGAATTGAAAATAGTACATCAATAAGAATGAAAATTAAGAATATAGTAGCTGCGCTGGCCCTTTTAATTGCTGGTATCAACTTTACGGCCCATGCCCAGCTCGGCACGAAAAAAGAAGTGTTTACCCGAGCCGACACGTTGAGGGGATCGCTTACTACACCACTGCGTACCTGTTACGACATTAACTATTATCACCTGGATATTAAGTTTGATATCCCGAACAAATTCATCAGTGGCAACGTATTGTTCAAATTTACAGCAGTGAGTGACTTTACCAAACTGCAGTTTGATCTTTGGAACAATCTTAAGCTGGAGAAGGTGGTGTATAAAGGAAAAGAGTTGCCATTTACCCGGGAGTTCAACGCCGTTTTTATAACCTTTCCACAAACGGTAAGTAAGGGCAGTAAAGAACAGTTTACCGTGTACTATTCAGGCAATCCGGTGGTTGCTAAACGCGCCCCCTGGGACGGCGGTATACAATGGGCAATCGATTCGCTTGGCAAGCCGCAGGTTGCAACTGCCTGCCAGGGTATGGGTGCCAGTGTATGGTGGCCTACCAAAGATGTGCAGGATGATGAAGTTGACAGCGCACTCATCAGTATAACAGCTCCCGCTGAGTTGAAGGATGTATCAAACGGTCGCCTGCGTAAAGTAACCAAGTTAAAAGACGGCTCTTCTCGGTTCGACTGGTTTGTTTCACAACCCATAAACAACTACAACATTGAAGCTAATATTGGCGACTATGCACATTATTCCAGTGTTTACCAGGGGGAAAAAGGAAAGCTTACAATGGACTTTTGGCCGCTTAGCTACAACCTGGAGAAAGCTAAGAAACAATGGGGCCTGGATGCGCCAAGAATGCTGAAATCTTTTGAGTATTGGTTTGGGCCTTACCCTTTTTATGAGGACGGCTACAAGTTGATAGAAACACCTCACCTGGGTATGGAGCACCAAAGCGGCACCGCTTACGGTAACCATTACCGCAATGGTTACTTGGGGCGCGACCTATCCGGAACCGGCTGGGGAATGAAATGGGATTTTATTGTAGTGCACGAGAGCGGCCACGAGTGGTTTGGCAACAACATCACCAGTAAAGATCTCGCCGATATGTGGATACACGAAAGCTTTACCAACTATAGCGAATCGTTGTTTATTGAGACGTTTTACGGTAAGCCTGCCGGGCAGGAATACGTGCACGGCACGCGCATGAACATCCAGAACGATGCGCCTATCCTCGGAGCTTACGGCGTTAATAAAGAAGGCAGTGGCGACATGTACTACAAGGGTGGCAACATGCTCAACATGATCCGCACCATTATCAATGATGACGAAAAATGGCGCGGCATCCTTCGGGGGCTTAACAAAACTTTTTACCATCAAACCGTTACTTACGACCAAATTGTCAACTACATAAACCAGGAAAGCGGCATCAATCTAACGCCTGTATTTGAGCAGTACCTGAAGCACCCTAAGCTGCCAATACTTGAGTTCATGACCTTACAAGGCAAGCTCACCGCCCGCTGGATAGCAGACGTTGATACATTTAACATGCCGGTGCGCGTACGCGTTAAAGGCGGCGAGTACAAGTTTATTAAGCCGCGCACGCGCTTCACCCCTGTCGATCTTGATGGAGCCACTAAAGACAATATTGAAGTGGATACTTTCAACTTCTATATCGGCACATTGGTGGAATAACTGCTATATTTTGATAAACACGACCCGTAAGATCCCCATTTTACGGGTCGTGCTTTTTTAGTGTGGTTTCTGCAGGTTTCGGACAGGCGTATAACTCTCCGGATATTAGCTTGTTCAAATATATTTTAGCCGGGGGTGCAACTAATTGTATGTAGCCGGCGTCTAATACATCAAACAACACTAAAACCATGAGATCAATAAAAAAACTAATACTGGCAGCCGCGTTGGTTGCTGTAAACGGCCTTGCAATGGCCAATACCGAAGATCGTCATCTGTCTGGCTTCAACGGAGTTAACGTAGGCGGATCATTTGATGTTTATATCACTCAGGGCTCTACTGAATCAGTTAAGGTAGATGCGCCTTCAGATATCATCGGTCGCATTGTAACCGAAGTTGAAGGCGGCACTTTAAAAATATACACTAAGCGTGACGAGAACAACAATTGGAGCTGGCACAATAAGAAGGTGGTTGTTTATGTGTCGATAAAAGATATAAATAATATTACATTGGCAGGCTCCGGAGATGTGTTCTTTAAAGAAGGCATCCGTGCTAACAACTTAAAAATCAGGCTAAGTGGCTCTGGTGACATTACCGGTAAACTTGACGTTAGTAACCTGGAGAGCAGCATAGCCGGCAGTGGTGACATTACCGTAAGCGGCAGCGCTGATGTATCATCAGTAAGTGTAGTTGGTAGCGGCGATTATACTGGTCAGAACCTGGTAACTAAAAATACATCGGTAAAAGTTGCCGGCAGCGGCGATGCACGGGTAAATGTATCTGAAAAGTTAGATGCCTCTGTAGTTGGAAGCGGTGATGTACACTACACCGGTTCTGTAAAGAATATTAACAGCTCAAAAGCTGGAAGTGGCAGTGTAAGCCGTATGTAACAGCTTTTTAGCTATAAAAAGAAAGGCCCTTCGAAATTTCGAAGGGCCTTTCTTTTTATTTTATGTGGGTTATGCTAATTGCTTAACCAACTTGTCTGCAAGTACTGATTTTGGTACAGCACCGATTTGTTTGTCAACAATCTCGCCGTCTTTGAAAAATAACAAAGCAGGGATGTTACGGATTCCGTATTTCATTGATATACCTGGGTTATTATCTACGTTTACTTTACCTACAAGGGCTTTGCCTTCGTATTCTTTAGCAATATCTTCTACTACCGGGCCTACCATACGACAAGGACCGCACCACTCTGCCCAAAAATCAACAAGTACTGGCTTGTCTGATTTAAGGACAAGTTCTTCGAAGTTTGCATCAGTTATTTCTAAAGCCATGATATTTTTTATTTAAATTTTTTCGTGTACAAATATATACTATTCAAATAGCTTGCCACAAGTAGCTGCATGACAATGTGACAATGAGATTATCCACACCTAACACATTGACTTAAAGATTGACTTAGCAGGGTTACTTTTTGTGTTGAAAACGTATAAAGATAAACTTGTCAAGAAAAAGCTATGGGAGCGATTACGTTAATCTTACTCTTTGTGGCACCGGCCATACAAATAGCATGGTCGATAAAAAGTGTAAAATCCAACTCGAAAACCCGTTTACGTATAGCTACAATAGCCAGCTTTTTCTTGGGGATCTTACTTCCCATAATCGCAACATTTTGTTTCCTGTACAGCATTCCGCCGGATGTAAAGTGTATAACCGGCATTGAAGGTGTAGCTATTATTGGGTGGGGAATTACAATACTTAGCAACCCAACAATAGCTCTTTGTTTTTACTGGCACCGCCGCAAAAAACAACACGCAATACTAATAAGATAGTTGCACTTCTTAATTCAGCATTACCGGGGTATTCGTCAAACTAAGGATATTACAAATTGTACATTCCGCCGTCAGCTATTAATTCTGAACCAAGCAGAAAGGTGGAATCATCAGAGGCGAAGAACGTAACAATTTTCGCCAATTCTTCCATTGTACCGAAACGGCCAATAGGTACTTGTTTAATGATACCCTCTCCCATTTGTTGTAGCTGCTCGTCGGTAAGACCAAGTTTATCAGTGCTGTGGAATGGTGTACCCACCGGCCCCGGACTAACAGAGTTTACCCTTATTTTACGCGGCAGCAGCTCTATGGCCAAGTTTTTTGTAAGTGAAAGCAGTGCGGCTTTACTTGCAGCGTAAACGCTGGCACCTGCCATGCCGATGTGCGCATTTATAGAAGTGTTGAATACAATTGAACCACCATCATTCACAAGCGGTAATATTTGCTGAAGGCTGAAATAAGCGCCTTTGAAGTTGATGTCCATAATTTCGTCAAACATCTCTTCGCTCATCTGCTCAACCGAATTGAATTTACCTACTCCGGCATTGATAAATACGATATCTATTTTCTGGCTAATGGCTTTTATCTGCTCGCGTAAGGTGTTAATAGATGCTATGCTACCACTATCTGCTATTACGCCGTAAGCGTTCTCTCCAAGGTCAGCAACGGCCTCGTCTACCGCTTTACGATTACGGCCGGTAATTATTACCGTTGCACCCTGGTTTATAAATTCCTTTGCTGTGGCCAGGCCTATACCGCTGTTACCGCCTGTTATTACTGCTGTTTTGTTCGCTAACTTTTTCATTATCTTTGTTTTGATAGATCAAATGTACTGTGCAAAGCAGGGCGTGTCAAGAATGCACCATTTGGTGCGCCACGCACTAAAAAGTAGGTTATGGGTCCTTTTACCCCAAACACATTTCGGCCGTTTACAAGATGACAAAACAAAGACAGACTGATTACACCTGCAGCATGGCAGCCGCACTTGCTGTGATTAGCGGTAAATGGAAACTGAAGATACTTAATCAGTTGTTAACTGGCCCTAGGCGTTATAGCGAAATAAACCGCAACATAGACGGCATGACCGAGAAAATGTTGTCCCAGCAGCTTCGTGAGCTGGAAGAGGACGGTATTGTGGCCCGCAAAGTATACCCTGAAGTACCACCACGTGTAGAATACACTTTTACTGACCTCGGCGCCGAGTTGTCTGATATCTTTTACGCCCTCGAAAAATGGGGCAGTCACTTCCTTACTGCACAAACTGGTACTATTATTAAAGAAGATGCCAGCTGCTATGTAAATATTAAAGACGCTGTAGATGTAATAAACAATTAATTCAGCATTGCCGGGGTATTCGTCAAACTCAGGATGTCAGCCATAAGGTCATCACTTGGGCTTACCTTGAATTGCTTTGATGACAAGTTTACCGACATCGACTCTTCTCCATCCATTATCTTAAACTTAAGCTGGCAATTCCTTGACGGATAGCGTTGATTGTTATTATTGATCACTTCCAACAAGTTGTTCATCAACCCATCGCTTAGTGCCCGTACATCCAGGCAAACCGTTAATGATTTGGTAAACTTATCCCGCATCTCTGATAGCAGGCTCATGGTAGCTACCCTTAAATCCCAGTTATCTTTCTGGCGGAACTTTTCTTCAATGGTGCCTTTTACATGCAGGAAGTAGCCTTCTACCATGAGGTTGCGGAATTTAACGTAGTCCTCACCAAAAAAAGCAAACTCGTAAGACTCGTTATAGTCTTCCAACACAAAGGTGCCAAAAGGCTTGCCCATCTTGGTCATCTTATGTTGAACACTGGATACTAAGCCGCCCACACATATCTCACCCCGCTTACGCAGGTTTGCCAATATATTTACAGCTTCTTCGCCTCCCTCTCCAGATTTGGCTTTTTGAATATTCTTTAGCTCACTAACCGTGGTATTGCAAAATTTGTCCAGCTCCAGCTTATAGTTATCAAGCGGGTGGCCGGTAAGATAAATACCGATAACATCTTTTTCGTACTTCAGCTTTTCAATCAGCGGCCACTCCTCTGCTGTCGGCAAAGTTGGTTCGGGGATATAGGATGCAACCGATCCACCAAAAAGCGAAGATTGTGAGCTGCTTTGCGTATTCTGATAATCATTGCTGTATTTTATCAGTCGTTCTACACCGGTAAGCAATCCATTCTCCGTTTTAGCGAAGAACTGGGCACGGTTTAATCCAAAACCATCAAACGCCCCACCCATCACCAGGTTCTCGTAAGCCTTGCGGTTAACTGACCGGGTGTTAGATCGCTGAGCGAAATCGTAAACAGTTTTATAGGGACCGTTGGCATTACGCTCTTCAATAATGCTCTCCACCGCCTTCTCGCCTACGCCTTTTACCCCAGCCATTCCAAAGCGGATAACCCCACGCTTACTCGCCGTGAATGACATTTCACTCTCATTGATATCTGGGCCCAAAACTTCAACCCCCATGCGCCGACATTCTTCCATAAAGAAGGTTATCTTTTCCATGTTATTCTGGTTATTCAATACCGCAGCCATGTACTCAGCGGGGTAATGCGCTTTTAAGTATGCGGTTTGATACGCAACAAACGCGTAACAGGTAGAGTGCGATTTATTGAACGCGTACTGGGCGAACGCTTTCCAGTCGTTCCATATTTTGGTAAGCTTATCTTTAGGGTGCCCTTTTGCCATAGCGCCGTCCATAAACTGCGCCTCCATTTTATTAAGCACCTCAATCTGCTTTTTACCCATTGCCTTACGCAACACGTCGGCATCGCCTTTACTAAAGCCTGCCAGTTTTTGCGATAAAAGCATCACCTGTTCCTGGTACACGGTAATACCGTAGGTCTCGCCCAGGTACTCCTCCATATCGTCCAGGTCAAAAACAATAGGTTCCTGCCCGTGCTTACGCTTAATAAAGTTTGGTATGTACTCTATTGGACCCGGGCGATAAAGGGCGTTCATGGCAATAAGGTCCTCAAACTTATCCGGCTTAAGATCGCGCAGGTACATTTGCATACCGTCACTTTCAAACTGGAACGTACCATTGGTATCGCCGCGCTGGTAAAGCTCATAGGTTTCCTGGTCATCCAGCGGGATGTAATCTATGTCGATTTCAACATCATGATTATGCTTGATCATCCGCAAGGCGTCCTTGATAATGGTAAGGGTCTTTAACCCCAGAAAGTCCATCTTTATAACACCTGCGTCTTCAATCACCCGGCCATCATACTGGGTTACCAACAAGTCGGAGTCCTTTGCCGTAGCAACCGGAACAATCTCGGTAAGGTCATAGGGCGCTATAATTATACCAGCAGCGTGTACACCGGTATTACGTACAGATCCCTCCAGCTTTTCGGCTTCGCGAAGCACTACCCCTTTAAGGTCTTCAGATTTGTATATCTGCTGCAACTCCGGCACCTGCTCTATAGCAGTTTTAAGGTTGATACCAAGCGTTTCCGGCACCAGCTTCTTCAGCGCGTTCACGTCCGAAAGCGGCATATCAAGTACCCGGCCTACGTCCTGTATACTGGTACGGGCAGCCATGGAGCCGTAGGTTATGATCTGTGCTACCTGGTTCTTGCCATATTTATCTACCACGTAATCTATCACCTTCTGTCGGCCGGCGTCATCAAAGTCCGTATCAATATCGGGCATACTCTTACGATCCGGGTTGAGGAAACGTTCGAACAGGAGGTTATACTTAAGCGGATCTATATTGGTGATGCCGGTACAGTAAGCAACTACCGACCCCGCTGCAGAACCACGGCCGGGACCGATAAACACACCCATATCTCGCCCGGCTTTTATAAAGTCGGCTACAATAAGGAAGTAACCCGCAAACCCCATAGTACGGATAGTGAAGAGCTCAAAGTTTATGCGCTCTTCGGCTTCAGGGCTTATATCTTTATAGCGCTCCTTCGCCCCCATAAAGGTGAGGTGCTTCAAGTACTCCCACTGGTTTAGCGTGTCGGCATCGGGAGTAAGGTCACTGTGTATTTTAAATTCTTCGGGAATAACATAGTTGGGCAGCAGGATGTCGCGCTTCAGCTTAAGCGTTTCTACCTTGTCAACTATCTCGTTGGTATTATCTAATGATTCGGGAATATCATGGAACAGCTTGCCCATTTCTTCCTGCGACTTAAAGTAAAACTGGTCGTTAGGGAAGCCAAACCGGTACCCTTTGCCACCTTCCTCGTCAGTAGCTATCGGGGTGCTTTGCATATCGCCGGTGTTTACGCAAAGCAAAATGTCGTGCGCGTTAGAGTCCTGCTGATCCACGTAGTGGGAATCGTTGGAGCAGATAACCTTCACGCCGTATTTTTTGGCAAACTTTAGCAATACGTTGTTGATGATCTCCTGCTCGGGTATCTCATGACGCTGTACCTCAATGTAGTAGTCCTCGCCAAAAATATCCAGCCACCATTTAAATTCCGCCTCGGCAGCTTCTTCGCCGTCGCGCAGGATAGCCTGCGGTACCGATGCTCCTATGCAGCAGGTAGTAGCAATAAGGCCTTTATGGTATTTAAGAATGAGCTCCTTATCAATTCGCGGCCACTTGCTGTACAAGCCCTCCATGTAGCCCAACGAGCAAAGTTTAACCAGGTTCTTGTACCCTTCGGGGTTCTTAGCCAGTAGAAGCTGGTGGTAACGCTTGTCTTTTTTCTCTTTGGTGAATTGTTTAACGTGCCTGTCGTTTACCACGTAAAACTCGCAGCCAACAATAGGTTTCACGTTATGCTTACCCGCTTCTGCAACAAATTTAAACACACCAAACATGTTACCATGGTCGGTAATGGCAAGCGCTTTCATTCCATCCTTTGCTGCTTTTTTATACAGTTTGGATATATCGGCGGCGCCGTCGAGCAAGGAGAATTGGGTGTGTACGTGCAGGTGCGAAAATTCGGGCATGGGCTATCTCTTTCAACTAATCCGGTGAGATACAAAATTACCAAAAAAGGCAAAGCGGCGAAGCAAGCCAGGATAATATTATTATCAACATAATACCTTCAACAGCTTTTGCCTCATTACGCTCCGGCACGGCTGGCACGCTTTTTAGTTGTAAAGAATATATTACACTGCTGCCCACAGCTATGTTTATTAGCCGATACTGCTATAATAAAAAACAATCCTCTCCTTTTCGGTGTTGAAAAAACATCCGGAATGCGGTAAAAACAATCATTTTACACAACTATAGGTACTATTCATAACTTCTACTAATTTGGAACGATTTGGACGCATTGCCCTCAAAACTATCCTTTGGATTATTGCGAGTGTTATATTTTTGATATTGCTTGTAGTGATTTTGATACAGGTTCCCGCCGTACAAAACTTCGCTAAGAATAAAGCTGTAACTTTTCTACAAAACAAGATCCACACCAAAGTGGAGATCGGTCACATCAGCCTTGGCTTGCCTAAATTACTGGTGTTGGAAGATGTTTACTTTGAAGATCAGCAGAAAGACACGCTTATAGCAGGCGACAAGCTAAAGGTAGATATTACGTTGATGAAGCTCCTAAAAAACAAGGTAGAGATTAACGAGATAAACCTGCAAGGCATTACCGCTAAAGTTAGCCGCAGGGCAGACAGCACCTTCAACTTTGATTATATTTTAAAAGCCTTTGCCGGCGAACAAAAGAAAGAGCCCAAACCTGAGGACACTACTTCTACCATGCAGTTCTCGGTGGATAAGATAAACCTGGATAGGATAAACGTAGCGTATAAGGATGTAACTACAGGTAACGATGTAAAGTTCCTGCTAGGTCACCTTGACACACGTATAAAGGACTTTGATCTGGACAAGATGAAGTTCACCATACCAAAAATTAACTTAAGTGGGGTTAATGCTAAGATCATCCAGACTCCGGCAGGTTCAACTATTGCACAAGCAGCTACAGTTGATACTGCTGTAACGCCGCTGAATATGGACCTTACCCTCGGCGAGATAGATGTAGATAAGGTAAAGGTTGATTACCGCAGCAACGAAATGGACGCTAGTGTCGATCTCGGTAAGTTCCTGGTGAACATGGATAAGATAGACCTTAAAAACCAGTTTGTAGGTGTAAAGTCCATTACGCTGAATGATACTAAAGCAGGCGTAAGGTTTGCAAAACCGAAAACGGTAGTAAAGGCAGCTGTTAATGCCGTTAAAAAGCTGGACACACTGGTGTCGGTACGTCAGACAGCAAAGGGGTGGACGGCCGCCTTAGGAAAAATCACCTTAGCTAATGATGATATTAAATTTGATAATGATGCACAGGCACCTATCCGTCGCGGTCTGGACTTTGCCCACATGCATATTCAAAACCTGAATACCAACATTGAAAACCTGAAGTACAATCCCGACAGCTTATCCGGTCGGGTAAATACTTTAACTTTCAATGATAAAAGCGGCTTAAAGATAAACACCTTCCATACTAACTTCTTTTATGGTGCTCATGGCGCTTACCTTAAAGACCTGCTGGTGGAAACACCTGGCTCGACTATCCAAAAAGAACTGATAGTTGGCTACCCGTCTATCGAGTCGCTTACTAAAAACCTGGGTGCGCTAAGCATAAACGCCAATCTTGACGGTAGCAAGTTGAGCTTACGCGATGTACTGTTATTGATGCCAACCATGTCGTCAATGGAGCCGTTCAAATCATCACCAAATACGGTATTAAAGATTAACGGCAGGGTTGCAGGCACAGTTGGTAATCTTCGTATCCCTAACCTGGAGCTAAGCGGCTTTGGCAATACTTATGTAAAAGCATCCGCAATTGCCCGCGGCCTTCCCGATGTGGAAAAGGCGTACATCGATCTTAATATCACAGATTTCCGTACTAGCCGTCGTGATATAGTGCGCCTGGTACCTAAAGGTACTATTCCGCCAAACGTGAGTATCCCCGAGAACATGGACCTTAAAGGCACCTTCAAAGGCACCATGAAGAACTTTAACACCCGCATGAACCTGCGCAGCAGTTACGGCGCGGTTGATCTAATTGCAGCCATGAAGAGCGGCAGGCGCAAAGGCAGTGAAACCTATACTGCTAACATCAAAGCCAACAACTTAAACGTAGGCGCCTTAACCAAACAGCCGCAAATGGTAGGTATGGTTACCATGAGTGCAAACATCAGCGGTGCAGGGCTTGATCCTAAAACGGCCAACCTTAAATTTAATGGCAATGTTGCACGGGCTTATGTAAAAGGCTACAACTACCACAATCTGGTGGTTAAAGGTACAGCGCGTAACGGCAGTTATGTGGCCAACGCATTTATGGGCGATCCTAACATCCACTTCAGCCTGGATGCTAAAGCAAACATGAACAAGAAATACCCGGCGGTAAATGCAACGCTGATGGTAGATAGCATAGATTTGCAAAAACTCGGCTTTACTAAAGATGTAATGCGTTTTCATGGGAAAATTGTGGCTGATGTGCCTACTGCCGACCCTGACTACCTAAACGCTAATATCCTGGCAACCGAACTGGTGATAAACAATGCCGGTCAACGCATTAACCTGGATACCGTAAGCCTGATCTCAACCGCAAATGCAGATAGCAGCAGCCTGCGCCTTAAAACACCAATGTTTTACGCGCATTTGGGCGGTAAGTATACCCTTACCGGCATAGCCCCCGCCATTACAGATGTAATTAACAAATACTACAATACTGGTTTGGTAAGCAAAACACCGGCAGTAAAGACCAAATACTCGCCGCAGCAATTCATTTTTGATGCACGGTTGGTTAAAACTCCGCTGGTAGAAAAATTTGTTCCGGACCTAAAGCGGCTTGACCCAGTTTTGTTCAATGGCCGCTTTAACAGCACAACCGGCGAGCTACTGGTAAATGGCTCGGTGCCAACGGTAGTATATGGCACCAACACCGTTAACAACATGAAACTAGCCGTAAACACCGGCAACAACGCGCTTAACTACAACCTTACTGTTGATGAAGTTAAAGTAGGCTCATCGCTTGACCTGCTGTACACCAGCATTTCCGGTGCTGCACAAAACAACAAGCTCGGCATCAGTTTACAAGTGCGCGATCAGGCTAAGAAGGAGCGCTACCGCGTAGCAGGTACTTTCAGCGTAATACCTGACGAATACCAGTTCAGCTTTGCACAGGACGGCTTATTGCTGGATTACACAAATTGGGCGGTAAGTGCAGATAACTTCCTGCAGTTTGGCAACAAAGGTATATTAGCACACAACTTCAGCATTACCAATGCCAACCAGGTTTTGAGTGCTAATACCACATCCGGCCAGTACAACTCGCCAATAACGGTAGATTTCCGCAACTTCAAAATAGAGACACTTACCAAACTAGCTAAACAAGATTCGCTGCTTGTAGGCGGTACAATAAACGGTAATGCGGTGGTTGGTAACTTCCAGAAGTCGCCAACATTTACCGCGGCCATGAACATCAGCGACTTTAACTTCAAGCAAGATACAGTCGGCAACATAGCCATTAAGGTGAATAATCAAACTGCCAACGCCTACGCTGCACAAGTAAGCATCACCGGCAAAGGCAACCAGGTAGACCTTAATGGTATGTATTACACCACCCCCGAAAGCCGCTTTGATCTCAATCTGAATATTGTCAACCTGGGCATGAAGAGTATTGAAGGTTTCAGCTTTGGGGCATTAAAGAATGCAAGTGGCAATATCACGGGCCAGCTGCGCATTACAGGTACAACAACAGCGCCGGCAGTGCGGGGTAATATCAACTTTAACAAGGTTGCGTTTAACGTGGCAATGCTTAACTCCTACTTTACTATGCCGCAGGAAAGCATCACCTTTAACGACGAAGGTATCCGCTTTAACGACTTTACCCTTGTGGACTCCACCGGCAACAAAGCCATTGTTACCGGCGCGGTTTATACAAAAACCTATACAGACTTTAAGTTTGGTATGGATATCCGTACCGATAACTTCCGTGTGATTAACTCAACCAAAGCAGATAACCAGCTATTCTACGGTAAGCTGTTCCTGAACAGTAATATTAAGATACGCGGCGACATGGCTAAGCCTGTGGTTGATGCAACACTTACCGTTAACGACAAAACCGACCTCACCATCGTTCTGCCTACTGCGGACCCCGGCGTAGAAGACCGAAAAGGTGTGGTAGAATTTGTTGACAAGGACGCACCAAAGCTCGACTCTATCCTGATTGCGCGGCAGCTTGATTCGCTTAAACAATCTGAGATCACCGGGCTGGATGTAAATGCTACTGTTAACGTGGATAAGAATGCCAACTTTAACATTGTTATTGACGAGCGCAACGGCGACGTAGTAAACCTTAAAGGTGAGGCCCACCTCAGCGGTGGTATCGACCCAAGCGGCAAAACCAGCTTAACTGGTACCTACGTGGTTAACCAGGGATCGTACAACTTATCGTACGCAACAGTAAGCCGTAAGTTTAACTTCAAACAAGGCAGCACCATTACCTGGACCGGCGACCCAACCAGCGCAAATATCGACCTTACTGCTATTTACGTGGCCAACGTCCCTCCTATAGATCTTGTAGCTAACCAGTTGCCGGATGCAAGCGCGGGACAGTACAAGCAAAAACTACCGTTCAACGTAAACCTGAAGCTGCGTAACGAGTTAATGAAACCGGATATCAGTTTTGACATTGTATTGCCGGACAGCAACTACAACGTTTCTGCAGATGTTACCAATACCGTTGCTACCAGACTAAACCAAATAAGGCAGGACCCCAACGAGCTGAACAAGCAAGTACTGGGTGTGTTGATACTGGGCCACTTTATTGGCGACAACCCACTGCAAAGCCAGGGCGGCAGCGCCGGCGTAGAAGGTGCTATCCGCAGCAGCGTGAGTGGTTTACTTACCGATCAGCTGAACAACCTTGCAGGCAGCCTTATTTCCGGTGTCGACCTTAACTTTGGGCTAACCTCCGGGCAGGATTACTCCACCGGTACGGCGCAGAACCGAACGGACCTGAACGTAGGGCTTTCCAAGCGGTTCCTGAACGACAGGCTTACTGTTACTGTAGGTAACAACTTTAACCTGGAAGGAGCGCAGCAGGGCCAGAAAACGTCGAATATTGCGGGCAACCTGTCGGTGAATTATAAGCTGACAAAAGATGGCCGCTTCGCAATCCGAGGTTACCGCAAGGATGAATACATCGTTATACAGGGACAGGTAATAGAGACCGGCATCGGTTTTACCCTGACGGTAGACTATAACCGTTTCCGCGAGATATTCCGCAAACGCACGCCGGAAGAACGCGAAATGCGCAGGCGCTACAAGCAAGAACAAAAACAGAAAGACGAACAGGAAAAGGAGTCTCAGCAAAAAGATAAAGACGACAGGACCAAGACCCAGACCACAACCATACAATGATTAAACGTATAAAATATCTGTTGCTATTAACTGCATTTATATCAGCATGCAGTACTACTAAGTACATCCCCCCTACCGAAAAATTGTACACCGGCAGTTCGGTGAAAATTGCAGACAAGGACATTAAAAAAAGCGATGCAAAGGCATTAAGCAGTGAAATGCAGGCGCTTGTGCGCCCAAAACCAAACTCCAAAATCTTAGGTTTAAGGTATAAGCTCTGGTTCTATTACAAGACCAAAGCACGTAAAGGATTCATCCAAAAGTTCTTCAGCAAATTTGGCGAGCCACCAGTATTTGTAAGCCAGGTAAACCTGGAAAAGAATAGCGAAATAATGCAGAACCGCCTGCAGAATGAAAGCTATTTCCAGGCGACAGTTAGTGGTGACACCATTGGTAAAGCAAGAACCGCCAGAGCTGAATTCACGGTGAATGCAGGCCCGTCTTACACCATTCGCAACATCGAATTCCCGCTGGCAACAGATAACAGTTTGGACACCGCCGTACGCGGCACCATGAAAGAGACGCTATTAAAGAAAGGCGATAAGTACAACCTGGATGTGATCAAGTCTGAACGTATACGTATTGACGCCCGTCTAAAAGAAAAAGGCTTTTTCTACTTTGCACCAGAGCAATTGATCATCAGGGTTGACAGCACTGTGGCAACACACCAGGTGGATCTTACTGTGCGCATCAAACCGGAAACACCTGAACGTGCCCGCGAGATCTATACCATCCGCAACCTGTATGTTTATCCAAATTACTCATTGCGCGATACATCATTAAAACTGGACCAAGCAAAACCTTACCGCTGGTACAACGTGGTAGACCCACGCAAAACGGTTAAGCCTTATCTGTTTGCCAACACCGTATTGCTGCATCCTAACGATACTTACAGCCGCACTACGCACAACAACTCGCTTAACAGGTTTATCAACCTTGGACCTTTCCAATATGTAAAAAATCGCTTTGAGGATGTAACGCCTGATTCGCCAAAGCTGGATGTGTACTACTTCCTTACTCCATACAAAAAGAAATCGCTGCAACTGGAGCTTTTAGGCCGCACAACATCCGCAAACTACACCGGCTCGCAGGTTAACCTTAATTGGCGCAACCGCAATGCCTTTAAAGGTGGCGAGCTGCTTACCGTTACGTTGTTTGCCAGTACCGACGTGCAGATTGGCGGCAACAACGGAGGGTATAACGTATTCCAGTATGGTATACAGCCGTCCATATCATGGCCACGAATAATCAGTCCGTTTAACTTTAATTCTGATAACGCCTACATACCGCGTACAACGCTAACGCTTAACTACACCTCGGTTGTTCGTTCTAAACTATACTCGCTTAACTCGTTCAGCGGTTCATTTGGCTATAGCTTTAAAACCAACGTACATAAGCTGAACGAACTTAACCTGCTGGAGATCACTTACGTAAAACCACGTAATGTACAGCAGCTGTACCTGGACAGTATTGCTAAAACGCCAAACCCGGCATTAAAGCACGTTATCGATCCGCAGTTCACCTGGGGACCGAGCTATGCGTACACATACGATAACACAACAGAAGATTACCGCACCAACAGTTTCTTTTACAGAGGCAAGCTAAGCTTATCAAACAATATTTATGGTTTAGTTACAGGTGCCGATACACTCGGCGGAAAAGTTAAAAAGCTTTTCGGTACACCGTTCAATCAGTACATTAAACTTGAGAATGAGATCAGGTACTTCCACAAGCTTGGGCTGGGCAGCAAGTTTGCAGCAAGGTTCCTGGTAGGTCTTGGTCAGCCTTATGGCAACTCCACCATCCTGCCATACAGCCAGCAGTTCTTTATTGGCGGCCCTAACAGCTTAAGAGGTTTCAGAGCACGCTCTGTAGGACCAGGCAGCGTAGATGCAAGCGCATTAAACGGCGGTTTTATTGCTGACCAATCGGGTGATATAAAGATAGAGGCCAACCTGGAATACCGGGTTAAGCTTTTCAGCATAGTTTATGGCGCACTGTTTACGGATGCCGGTAACGTTTGGAACGCCAAACCGCACCAGGCAGGCGGTACATTCGGACCCAATTTCCTGAAACAGATGGCTGTTGATGCCGGGTTTGGCTTAAGGTTCGATGCTACCATACTGGTATTTCGTGCCGACATGGGCTTTCCGCTGCTAACGCCTTATCCACAGGCAAACGGCAGCCGGTCTATTCCGTTAAGTTTTGATAAAGCCATATTGAACATTGCTATTGGCTACCCGTTCTAGTATAACAATGTAAACACACTTTAGAAGGGGCGCTTATGGTGCCCCTTTTTGTATATTGAGCATACTTATGAGCGAAGCATACATTCCACTTCAAATTATAGACTTGCATGAAGACGGGTTTCATCCGTTATTAAATATTAAACTGTTCGATAAGAACTTTAAAGTGGTGTTAGACACAGGTGCTTCACGTACCGCCTTTGATCGACAGTTACTTTTAGAAGCCAACTCCTTAGCCGATATTATTGCCAGCGAGCGCCTCTCCACGGGGTTGGGCACCAACAGTATGGAGTCGGCAACAGCGCTAATTAAACAATTACAGATAGGGACATTTATAATCCCCGAGATTGAAGTAGCGGTACTTGACCTTTCCACCATTAACGTAGCCTACCGCGAGCTGGGTCACCCCGAAGTACTGGGTGTTATCGGCAGCGACATTTTAATGAGATACAATGCTGTAATTGATTTTGGACAGCAGGTGTTGATATTGAAATAATGCCGGACTTTTACCAGCGTCATTACGAGCGATAGCGTGGCAATCCTTACATGCACGGCGACGGAAGTTATTTCTTCGGCGTCATTGCGAGCAACAGCGCGGCAATCATCGACATGCATGTTAAGCTACCTTTCTATCGAAGATTGCTTCGTTCCTTGCAATGACGCGTGGGGTTGAAACAGAACTTAAACGTCATTGCAAGCGATAGCGTGGCAATGATCGACCTGCATGGCGAATTACCTATTCCTTAAGGATTGCTTCGTTCCTCGCAATGACGCGGTAGATCTTGTAAGAGCTGGCAACATGCCTCTTCTCAGAAATTCAACTTTTATTTAGCAAAGCAAATTCCTGTCACTAAATTGCTGCATGGTATTCGGAAAAGGTGGATGCGTTTACATCATTACAAACAAGGAGCACTCAGTCCTGTACACAGGTGTCACATCCGACTTGAGAGCCAGGGTCTGGCAGCATCAAAATCACCAGCATCCCAGTAGCTTCTCCGCAAAGTATAACTGTAATAAATTAGTTTACTACTATAGCTATGCTCATATTGAAGACGCCATAGCGGCTGAAAAGAGTATTAAAGCCGGTAACAGGAACCGTAAGATTACTCTTGTAAATTCGATTAATCCGGAATGGAGAGATTTATCGATAGAGCTATTATCGGAGTAGTCGCCGAATACAGATATCAGCGTCGTTACGAGCGATAGCGTGGCAATCCTCTAGATTTATGGCGGACTACCTATCCCTCCAGGATTGCTTCGTTCCTCGCAATGACGCGGTGGCCCTACAAAAAAGCCCCGCCAAATCGGCAGGGCTTACTATTTCTAAGGATAACTATTATATATCTATCCTCGCGTATTTGGCATTCTTTTCTATAAACTCGCGGCGTGGCGCAACTTCATCACCCATCAGCATACTAAAGGTGTGATCGCACTCGGCAGCATTATCAATGCTTACTTGGCGCAGGGTACGGTTAGCAGGGTTCATGGTAGTGTCCCATAGTTGCTCTGCGTTCATCTCACCCAAACCTTTATAACGCTGCACGTGTACGCTGTCTTCCTTACCGGCACCTTTAAGTCGCTGTATAGCTTTATCGCGTTGCTCATCGTTCCAGCAGTACTCAAACTCCTTACCTTTTTTTACCTGGTAAAGTGGTGGCGACGCGATGTATATGTAACCATACTCTATCAGCTCCTTCATGTACCGGAAGAAGAAGGTAAGGATCAGCGTGGTAATGTGCGATCCGTCCACGTCAGCATCCGTCATTACAATTATCTTGTGGTAACGCAGCTTGGTAAGGTTAAGCGCCTTGGCATCTTCAGGGGTACCAATGCTCACACCCAAACCGGTGAACATGTTCTTTATTTCCTCGTTCTCGTAGATCTTGTGCTCCATGGCCTTTTCTACGTTCAGGATCTTACCACGCAGCGGCAGTATCGCCTGGAACTCGCGGTTACGGCCCTGCTTTGCAGTACCACCCGCCGAGTCACCTTCCACAAGGTATAGCTCGCATAACGCAGGGTCGTTATTAGCACAGTCAGACAGTTTACCCGGCAGCCCAGATCCTGTCATCACGCTCTTGCGCTGCACCATTTCGCGGGCTTTGCGTGCAGCAGCACGGGCTGTAGCAGCCAGTATTACCTTCTGCACAATCATCTTCGCCTCGCGCGGGTTCTCTTCCAGGTAATTACCTAAAATCTCGCCTACAGCTACGTTTACGGCACCACTTACCTCGCTGTTACCCAGCTTGGTTTTGGTCTGCCCTTCAAACTGTGGCTCCTGCACTTTTACCGATATAACAGCGGTAAGGCCCTCGCGGAAGTCGTCACCGGTAATATCAATCTTAACGTTTTTTAGCAGGCCTTCTTTGTCGGCATAAGCTTTAAGCGTACGGGTCAATCCCATCCTGAAGCCGGCTACGTGTGTACCGCCTTCTATGGTGTTAATGTTATTTACGTACGAGTGAACGTTCTCGGTATAAGTATCATTGTACTGCAAGGCAAGTTCTACCGGGATACCGTTTTTAATACCTTCCAGGTAAATTGGCTCCGGTATTATAGCTACACGGGTACCATCCAGGTATTTAACAAACTCTTTAAGGCCGCCTTCAGAAAAGAACACTTCCGTATCAAAAGTGCCGTCGTCATTAGGATTGCGCTCGTCTGTAAGTGTTAGTTTGATGCCCTTGTTAAGGAAAGCAAGCTCGCGCAAACGGGTAGCGAGCGTTTCAAACTTATACTCTGTAGTAGTGGTGAATATCTCCGCATCCGGCTGGAAGGTTTGAATAGTACCTGTTTTTTCAGATACGCCAATTTCCTTAACCGGGAACAAAGGCTTTCCGCGTTCGTACTCCTGGGTAAATATCTTTCCTTCGCGGTGAACAACGGTTTTTACGTGAACAGACAGCGCGTTAACGCAACTTACACCCACACCGTGCAAACCGCCTGATACCTTGTAAGTATCCTTATCAAATTTACCACCGGCGTGCAGCACCGTCATTACTATCTCTAGTGCCGACCGGCCTTCCTTGGTATTAATACCTGTAGGGATACCGCGGCCATTATCTGAAACTGTTATGGAATTGCCTTTGTGAATAGTAACATCAATCGTGTCGCAATAACCGGCAAGCGCCTCATCTATCGAGTTATCTACCACCTCATAAACCAGGTGGTGAAGCCCTTTTACGCCTGTATCGCCAATGTACATGGACGGGCGCTTGCGCACCGCCTCTAAACCTTCTAAAACCTGTATATTATCGGCTGAATAATTTGATCTGTCCTGATTTTCTTCGCTCATAGTTCAATTAAAAAATACCTGTCCCTGCAGGTGGGATTTTTATATACAAAAATACGATTTTAACGCCACATATCCATCATAATGAGCGCCATTGTGGATAAATATGACCCTTGTGGAACATCTTAATTTAGGGTTAGGAAACTTGCCCCGAAAGCTTATCTTTGTCAAAATTTTTTAGAAAATATTACAAATGAAGATCAACGCGCCAATTGTTAAAACTGCTGTTTTGGCATTAGCTGTTGCAGCCGGAATTACCGCTTGCAACCAGAATAAACCTGCCGATAAACCAGCTGCTGCTGCCGGTACCACTACTGCTGCATCTGCCACTCCCGAGATCGTGTTCGTAAACCAGGATTCGCTTGTTTCTCAGTACGAGTACATTAAGGATATGGACAAACGCCTGGACAGTAAAGGTAAAGCCGCGCAAAGCGATGTGGCTTCACGCCAGCAGGCTATACAGCGCGAGATTGCCGATTATCAGCGCAGCGCAGCTACCATGAGCGCAGACCAGCGTGCAGCTACCGAGCAGCGTTTACAGCGTAAAGGCCAGGAATTTCAGCAATACCAGCAAAATGCCGGTGCGCAGGTACAAAACGACCAGGTGACTGAGCAAACCAAACTTTACGAAAAATTGGTTGATTTCACCAAAACCTACGCTAAAGAAAAAGGCTACAAAATGGTACTTACCTTTAAAAAAGGCGACCCTACAATGCTTTATGGCGATGCTAGCCTTGACGTTACTGCTGATGTAATTAAACGTTTGAACGAAGCTTACACCAAAGACAAGAAATAAACACCTGCCTGGTGATGTGCTGGGCGTGTACAAGAAATAAATAGAAATGAAAACCCCGGCCCATGGTTGGGGTTTTTTAATGGAACAACATTTATGAAGCACAAAGATTTTATGCAGATGGCCATTGAGCTGTCGGAGTATAACGTAAGGCAGGGACTAGGCGGCCCGTTTGGAGCGGTAATAGTTAAGGACGGCATGGTAGTGGCACGCAGCGCTAACAAAGTAGTGCCGACTAACGACCCTACCGCCCATGCAGAAGTCTCGGCAATACGCATGGCCTGTACCGAACTAGGCACCTTTAGCCTGGAGGGTTGCGAGATATACACCAGTTGCGAGCCCTGCCCGATGTGCCTGGGTGCCATCTATTGGGCACGCATCAGCAAAGTATATTATGCCAACACCAAGGCAGACGCAGCCGCTATTGGCTTTGACGATCACTTTATTTATGATGAGCTGGAACTACCGATGGAGAAACGCAAAATGCCATTTGAACAACTTTTGCGAGATGAGGCACAACAAGCTTTTAAGCACTGGCAGCAGTCGGAAAATAAGGCCGAGTACTAGTTTGGAACAGTGTTTTTAATAACAACTAAAAACCCGTTTATAAAAATGTGTTTTTTGCAGATTCTTGCTCACCGACCAAGCTTTTTCGGTCCTGATCGGTGCAGTTTTTAAAGGATATCTTAGTTGATCAGAGATTTGATCAGCTCTTCAAGATCACTTAGGAAAAGCATGTTTGGACCATCGCTCAGAGCATGGTCCGGGTCGGGATGAGTCTCTATAAAATAGCCGCTTGCACCAAAGGCACGTGCAGCATGGGCCATAGCCGGAACGAACTTACGGTCGCCCCCTGTCTTGCCGTTTGCACCTCCTGGACGCTGTACTGAATGGGTACAATCCATACAAACCGGGTAACCGAACCCACTCATATCCTGTATGTTGCGGAAGTCTACCACCAGGTTGTTGTACCCAAATGAGTTGCCCCTTTCAGTTAAAATGATCTGCTCGTTACCGGCTTCCTTTACCTTTTGGGCCGGGTAAAACATATCTTGTCCTGAAAGGAACTGCGCTTTCTTTACATTCACCACCTTACCGGTCTCCGCGGCAGCCACCAACAGGTCTGTTTGGCGGCACAAGAAAGCCGGAATCTGCAGTATATCAACTATTTCTGCCGCAACTGCAGCCTGAAATGGCTCGTGAATATCGGTAGTAACATCCAGCCCAAACTTCTCTTTTACGTTGTTCAGCATCTCCATACCCTTGCCTATTCCCGGCCCACGATAAGAATGTATGCTGGTACGATTAGCTTTATCGAATGAAGACTTAAATGCCAATGTAACAGGGTACTTAGCTTTTATTTCGGCAACTTTCTCAGCCACGGTGTAAAGCAGTTCCTGGTTTTCCATTACACAAGGGCCAACAATAAAAAAGGGCTTAGTGGTAATATCGTTATATAATGCCATGTTCTTGTATCTTTTTACGTGCAAGTTCCAGATCCTCAGGAGTATCTATGCCCTTTTCGAAACCTGAAACCTCAATCATTTTTATTTTATAGCCATTCTCTATGGCCCTTAATTGTTCTAATTTCTCAAACCCCTCTAAAAAAGACACGGGTAGCTGCACAAAGGTCTTTAAAAACACTGATTTATAAGCGTATACACCCATGTGCTTTTTATAGCCTGCCGCATTTTCCAGTATCTTGTCTCTTGAGTATGGCACCGGGTGGCGGGAAAAGTAAACAGCGAAGCCATTTACATCCGTTATTACCTTTACCAGGTTGGGGTTGTGCAGCTCATCAATGGTTTCTACCGGGGCACATACACTGGCCATGACAGCATTATTATCCTGCATAGCTGCTATCAGCCGATCTATTATACCTGCATCAAAAAAAGGTTCATCACCCTGTACATTAATGATGACATCTGCTGATACATGTTCCGCCACTTCAGCTATACGATCTGTCCCACTTGGATGATCTTCTCGCGTCATCAACACATTGGGAGTAAATTGCTTACATAAATCAAAAACAACTTCGCTGTCAGCTGCTATCCAAACTTCCTGATGCAATTTTGACTTCAGGCAAGATTCATAAACACGCTGAATCACCGGTTTTCCGCCAAGGTCAAGCATTACCTTGTTGGGTAACCTGGTTGATTTTAATCGTGCGGGTATAACTATATTTGCCTTCATCCCGCTTGTAATTGATTGAATATCTGGTAAACACCACTTACATGTCCTAAGGCGTTCTGTACCAACAGCGTAGTTATCTTCCGGTTCAACATTAGCTCTTCAGCATCATATATGGGCATATCTTCACTTACCATTATGGGTGCAGGGCTCATTATGATTGATAATGGCTGTTGCTGGAGGTCGGGATATTTGATCAATCCCCTCCGGAGATCGCCGTCGGTGATAACTCCTTTTACATCTTCTGCGTCGCCCACTATCACCATGCCTAGCTTACCTTCCGACATACGGATAAGCAATTGCGTAAAAGTAGCCTCAGGTTGTATAAACGGCAGATTATCAGTACGCATCAGGTCTTTAACCTTCACCAGCAGCTTACGACCCAAACGGCCTCCCGGGTGAAAACGTGCAAAATCATCAGGACTAAATCCTCTTTCTGTCATCAAAGCTACGGCCAGTGCATCGCCCATAACTAATGTTGCGGTTGTTGATGAGGTTGGCGCCAGTTCTAGCGGACAAGCCTCCTGCTTTATAGCAACGTTTAGATGGAACGTTGCGTTTTTGGCAAGTGTAGACTCCGGATTACCTGTAATTGCCACCGACTGATTTTTGTGCCACTTCAAAAATGGCATCAGCTTTAACAGCTCTTCGGTTTCACCAGAATAAGATATAATCAGCACCACATCATGTTCGCCTATCATCCCCAGATCGCCATGGAAAGCTTCGGCAGGGTGCATAAAAAAGCTTTGAGTACCCGTACTGGTGAGCGTAGCAGATATTTTTCGGGCTATGTGGCCAGATTTACCCATACCGCAAACCACAACTTTACCCTTGCAAGCCATAATAGCATCAACTGCTTGCTGAAACTGCTCGTCTATCAGGGTAGCGACGTGTTGAAGCGACTCTATCTCAATATTAAAAACTTTATGGGCTATACTATTCATATATGCGGAGCCGCTGTTTTATAGTGTGCAAAAGTACGTAAAAGGTTGATTAATGCTTTGCTACAATCGGGCATCTACCAAAGTACGGTCAAGGAATGCCTTAGTGTCGTAAATAACGCTGCTCTTGCTTTTAATTATATCCTGTAGGTGAAGTGTTGCAAATTCTTTATGAGCTACCGCCAGTATTATTGCGTCATAGCGGCTGTCAATAGTTTTTATCAGATCCAGGCCGTACTCATTCTTCACCTTATCATTATCGGCCCAAGGATCATAAACATCTACGTTAACGCCGAATTCTGTAAGCGAAGTACATATGTCAACCACCTTACTATTACGCACATCGGAACAGTTTTCCTTGAAGGTGATACCAAGTACAAGCGCCTTGGCTTTACTGATATCGTGCCCCTTGGCCACGAGCAACTTTACCACTTTACCGGCTACAAACTCGCCCATAACGTCGTTCACGCGACGGCCACTTAAAATCACCTGGGGTTGATAGCCGAGTGATTCTGCCTTGTGTGCCAGGTAATATGGGTCTACCCCTATGCAATGGCCGCCTACTAAGCCCGGTTTATATTTCAGGAAGTTCCATTTGGTACCGGCGGCTTCTAAAACATCATTGGTGTCTATACCCATCCGGTCAAAAATCAAGGCTAATTCGTTTACAAAAGAAATGTTAACATCGCGCTGGGCATTTTCAATTGCTTTTGACGCTTCAGCTACGCGGATGCTGGGTGCCTTGTAAGTACCGGCCTCTATTATCGATGCATAAAGATCGTCCACCCGTTGTGCTACTTCAGGTGTCGATCCGCTGGTTACTTTTCTAATTTTTGTAACTGTATTCACCTTATCACCGGGGTTGATACGCTCAGGAGAATATCCTGCAAAAAAGCCTTGATTTAGCTTCAGACCCGATACTTTCTCGAGTACAGGTACACAGTCCTCTTCGGTACATCCAGGATAAACAGTCGACTCATAAATAACCAGGTCGCCTTGTTTTAAAACTTTCCCAAGCATTTCCGAAGCTGCCAATAGCGGTCCAAGATCAGGAGCCTTAAACTGGTCTATCGGCGTAGGTACGGTAACTATGTAGGTATTACGCGACTTAAGGTCTTCTGTGTTGCTGGAAATTTGAAGTGAACGGTTCTCAATTGCAGCACGCAACTCATCAGCATCAGCTTCCTGGGTACGATCGTTAGCAATCTTAAGCTCGTCTACGCGTTGCTGATTAATATCGAACCCTAAAACGTTATATTTTTTAGCGAAAGCTATTGCAAGCGGAAGGCCTACATAGCCCAAACCGATAATAGCTATATTAAATGGAGTGTTTGGATAGGTGTTGTTCATGAACAAGTAACACATGCCGCTACTACGCGCAGCTGTACACTGCAAAAATAGCTATAATAGTTGGTTAAGGTGCTGACACAACAGTGTCACTTCACTCATCTGTAGCGCCATCTTCCTTTTCATCAAAAAAAGTGTCTTTCAATTCGTCTGTTTCGCGACGGTCGCGTTTGGTTGGCCTACCCGTGCCCCGATCTCGTTTTAAAACAGGTGAGTGAAACATTGATTTAAAAGCAGGCGTGTGTTCTACAGGTGTTTGATCCTCATAAAAACCTACTGCTGTTTTGGCGTCCACGCGATTTTCCAGCAAACCTGTAACCTTTATAACCCTGCGATCAGGCCCTTTAGACACCTGGTAAACTTCGTTTAAGCGCACCTCGTGGGAAGGTTTTATGTTTTGGCTATTCAGCTTCACCCGGCCTGCTTTGCAGGCTTCTGAAGCCATAGTACGTGTTTTAAAAACGCGTATTGCCCACAGGTATTTATCTATTCTTAACTTTTCTTTTTCAGCCATGGCAGCATAGTGCGTATTAGTAAACGCAAATTAATTTATTAAAACCCTTATTAACTAATTTCGCTTATTAATATTGCACTTGATTTCTGAAAAACATGGATCCTGAAGAAAACGAACAATATAACGAGGACAAAGATTATGTGGAGCTCTACTCCAAAAATGCGATAAGGGGCTTTTCTCTTTTCTTCTCACCAATATTCGGCGGGGTGCTACTGTCTCTTAACTTATGGCGGGCAGGTTTTAAACAGGCGGTAATTGGTGTTATGGCCTTCTGCGTGGGGTGGATGTTAGTGTCTTCCTTAATTCTAACTCAGATTGGCGGTAAAAGCAATTCGATCTCGGTAGTTCTCAACCTTATAGGCGGATTTATCCTAAGCGACTATTTTTTCCGGAAGTATTTTCCTGAAGAAGACTACTACCCCCGCAGTATATGGAAGCCTTTGATCGTGTCGCTGCTTATTGTGGTACCAATTGTGTGGTTCACGTTAAAATATGCCGGCCCGGAGGCGCTGGGCTTACAATAGACATTGTGGGGAGGTTGAGCTTACGGCTTAAAATCTCCTTAAAAATCACTTAATTTGACAAATTTTATTTAGCACTGATGATAAACCTGAAAAAACTTATCGAAGACGCCTGGGACGACAGGAACCTTTTGAATTTTAACGAATATACAAATGCGATTGAAACTGTTATTGACCGCCTGGATAAGGGTGAGATAAGGGTTTCAGAACAAATTGGCACCCGCTGGCACACCAACGACTGGATAAAGAAAGCTGTTATCTTGTACTTTCCTACCCGCCAGATGCAGGAAGAAAAGGTTGGTCCGTTTGTGTTTTACGATAAGATGAAGCTTAAAACCAACTACAAAGAGCTGGGTGTACGCGTAGTACCGCACGGTATTGCACGATATGGCGCTTACCTTGCAAAAGGTGTTATTATGATGCCATCTTATGTAAACATTGGCGCTTATGTAGATGAGGGCACTATGGTTGATACCTGGGCTACAGTTGGCTCATGTGCGCAAATAGGCAAGCATGTTCACCTGAGTGGCGGTGTTGGTATTGGCGGCGTTTTAGAGCCCGTACAAGCTTCTCCTGTTATCATAGAAGACAATTGCTTCCTTGGTTCACGCGCGATTGTTGTAGAAGGTGTTCACGTGGAATCTGAAGCGGTATTAGGTGCCAATGTTGTACTTACCGCATCAACAAAAATAATTGACGTTACCGGTTCTACTCCGGTAGAGTATAAAGGCCGTGTACCTGCGCGTTCTGTAGTTATTCCGGGTTCATACGCTAAGAAGTTTGCAGCTGGTGAATACCAGGTTCCTTGTGCACTTATTATTGGAAAACGTAAAGAATCTACTGATAAGAAGACATCTCTTAACGATGCATTAAGAGAGAACAACGTGGCTGTTTAGTATATTGTTGTGCTGGGTTATAAACGCCGCGTCCGGCGTTCATAACCCGGCATTATAGTAACTTAAAACCAAATGAAGATAGGATATGATGCCAAACGTGCTTTTCTCAACAACACGGGCCTCGGCAACTACAGCCGCTGGCTTATAAAAACTACGGCAGAACATTATCCAGACAACTCTTACCTTCTTTACACACCAAAGCTTAAACATAATAAGTGGCGGGATTTCTTCCATGCTTTCGCAAATATCAAAGTAATCACACCTGCGAGTAAGTTTCTTACAGCTTTATGGCGCAGTAAAGGCGTTGTAACAGATCTGAAAAACGATGGTGTGCACATTTACCACGGCTTAAGTTATGAACTGCCATCCGGTATTCAGACCACCGGAATAAGAACAGTAGTGAGCATACACGACCTGATATTCCTGCGCTTTCCTCAATATTATAACGCTATTGACCGCTGGATATACACGGCTAAAACAAAAAAGGCCTGTGATACTGCGCACCGCATAATAGCAATAAGCGACCGTACCAAACAAGACCTGGTGCAACTACTTGGCGCGGATCCGGATAAAATAGAGGTGATATACCAGGGTTGCTCGCCCGAGTTTGGCATGCCTATACCTACCGACAGACTTGAGGCTGTCAGAGCCAAATACAGCCTGCCAGATGAATTTTTACTCACAGTAGGCACCATAGAAGAGCGCAAGAACTTAATGCTTCTCGCCAAAGCTTTAACGCATCTTAAAAGCAGTGTACCACTAGTGGTTGTTGGTAAAGCCACCAAATATTTGGATGAAGTAAAAGCTTACCTCACCCAAAAGGAATTATTGGACAAAGTAACGTTCCTCCACAACGTACCTTTTGAAGACCTTACAGCTATTTATAAGTTGGCCAGCTTGTTTATATATCCATCGCGGTATGAAGGTTTTGGCATACCCATACTGGAGGCGCTAACATCCTGCTTACCTGTAATTGCTTCAACAGGTTCTTGCCTGGAAGAAGCGGGTGGCCCCGTGAGCCGTTACGTGCACCCGGATGATGATAAAGAACTTGCCACACAAATTGAGCTGGTATTAACAAACACAGAATTGCGTGATCACATGATAAAAGCGGGGCATATTTATGCCGAACGGTTTAAAGACGCTACCTTAGCTGCGCAATTAATGGACATTTATAAGCAGCTTATCCAATATGCTTAAAGACGAAGTAAACAAAGCGTTGAAAGTTATACAGGATGGAGGTATTATCCTTTATCCTACTGACACTATTTGGGGTGTAGGTTGCGATGCAACTAACAGTGAAGCTGTTAAAAAGATATATGCTCTAAAGCAGCGTGCTGAAAGCAAAAGCATGATCATTTTGGTGGATGTAGACAACAAATTGCAAAATTACATCACCGAAGTACCTGAAATTGCCTATCAATTGATAGAGTTTGCAGAGAACCCGCTGACGTTAGTGATGCCCGGAGCTAAAAACGTTGCCCCCGAGCTCATTGCAGAAGACGGCAGCATAGGTGTAAGGGTTACCAATAACCAATTTTGCCAGCAGTTAATACAACGCTTGCGCAAACCTATTGTATCTACATCGGCCAATATCAGCGGGCAGCCATCCCCCGAATACTTTGATAAAGTCGATCAGGCCATAATTGATGGTGTTGATTATGTGGTGGATATAGATCAGCACAGCCACGAAAAACGCAAGCCATCTACCATAATGCGTTTGGCACCAAACGGCAGTTTCGAATTTATTCGCCGTTAAATTTTATATATTTCTAAATTTGTCATTTCAGTAAAGCCGCAATGTGGCTTTTTTCGCATGAAACAACACCTGCAGCACCCGGTATTTTCTGTTATATCTAAACTGGCAACAGAGCTGGATGTGCATGCTTATGCAATTGGTGGCTATGTTCGTGATATTTTTCTGAAACGTCCATCTAAAGATATCGACATTGTAGTGCTGGGTAACGGGATAGATTTCGCCGAGGCTGTAGCTGCTAAGTTAGGTATCAAAGTATCCGTGTTTAAAAACTTTGGTACTGCTATGTTGCGTTACCAGGATGTAGAAGTAGAGTTTGTAGGTGCCCGGAAGGAAAGTTACCGATCTGAATCACGCAAGCCGATAGTGGAGAACGGCACACTAGAAGATGACCAGAAACGCCGTGATTTTACCATCAATGCATTGGCTATTGCGTTGAACAGTGAAAATTATGGCGAGTTACTTGACCCGTTTGGCGGTACTGAAGACATGCAGAACAAGCTCATTCGCACTCCGCTGAATCCTGTAGAAACGTTCTCTGATGATCCTCTAAGAATGATGCGTGCTATTCGGTTTGCTGCCCAGCTTAACTTTAAGATAGATGATAACGCACTCGCAGCTATAAAGGCCAATCTCAGCCGCATCAAAATTGTATCTCAGGAGCGCATTACGGATGAGCTGAACAAAATTATACTGTCGCCTAAGCCTTCAACAGGGTTCAATTACCTTTTCGACACAGGATTGCTGCACATCATCTTTCCGCAGATGGTTGCCTTACATGGCGTAGAGATCATTAACGGTAAAGGACACAAGGACAACTTTTATCATACCTTACAAGTACTGGACAACATCTGTGAGACTACCGATGACCTTTGGTTGCGCTGGGCTGCTATTTTACATGATATTGCCAAGCCCGCCACCAAAAGGTTTGAACCGGCTCACGGTTGGACGTTCCACGGGCATGAGGATAAAGGTGCACGTATGGTACCCAAGATTTTTGCGCAGCTTAAACTTCCATTAAATGAAAAGATGAAGTTTGTTCAAAAGCTGGTGCAGCTACATTTGAGGCCGATAGTATTGTCGCAGTCCATTGTTACTGATTCGGCAGTAAGACGGCTACTGTTTGAGGCAGGTGACGACATTGAAGCACTCATGCTGTTGTGTAAAGCAGACGTGACTACTAAAAATGAGTACAAGGTTAAAAAGTATCGTAACAATTTTGAGCTTGTTCAACAAAAACTTAAAGATGTTGAAGAACGCGATAACATCAGAAATTGGCAGCCCCCAGTTACAGGAACCGATATTATGCTGATTTTTGGCATTAAAGAAGGGCGTGAAGTAGGTATTATCAAGAACAAGATACGGGAAGCCATACTTGAAGGCGAAATACCTAACGACAGGGAGGCTGCAATTGCTTACACAATAGAAAAAGGCCTAGAAATTGGCTTGAAAGTTGCGGCAAGCACAAATTAAAATTCAAAACATTATTATTTTTGACAAAATCTACTAAAAATGGCATTATATAGGTTTAGGGTTACTTTTGAGGACTATGATGACGTAAGCCGCGACATCGATGTGAAATCGAATCAAACGTTCGAGGATCTTCATCGCGCTATACATCAGAGTACCGGCTACAATCCTGAATTTCCATCTTCTTTTTATATCAGTAACGACCAGTGGATGAAGGGTGAAGAGATCACCTATCTGCCTAACCAAAAACGGATAGATAGAAAAATACCGTTAATGGAGAAAATAAGGCTGAGCAGTTACATCGACGATCCGCACCAGAAATTCTATTATACATTCAACTTTGACAAGCCATTTGACTTTCATGTAGAGTTAATGAAGATAATTTTGGATGAAACACCTGGTGCAACTTATCCACTCGTAGTACGCTCAGTTGGAGAAGCACCGAAACAATTCGGTAATGTATTTAATCCAACTGTTGTATCGTCAGCTGATGAGGATTTTGATTTCTTAAACGAGATGCAGTACAACCCAGAGGATACGGAAGACTTTTCTGAAGTAACTGACACGGACGAGGTTAGCGGTGTACCGGCTGCGCGGGTAGTTGATGATGAGGAAACAGAAGAAGAAGACGAATTTGGCTTTGGCGATGACGAGGGCTTCGAAGATGACGAAAAGCAGGGTCGCGAGGATGATTATTAATTTGGCTTAATATATTGAATGATGAATTATGTATGCTGAGCTCCGGCATATAAATTCATTTTGCATTGGTGTTCATTATTGAAAATATCCTATGGACACTTTTAATAAAAAGACTCTTATAGTAGTAGCCGGGCCAACTGCTTCCGGCAAAACAGCAGCGGCGATAGACATTGCCAGGCACTTTGATACTGTTGTGGTATCTGCTGACTCCAGACAGTTTTTTAGAGAAATGTCCATTGGGACGGCTAAACCAACACCATTAGAGCTAGCCGCGGCCCCTCATTACTTTATTAACTCCCACTCCATTACAGAAAGCTTTTCTGTTGGCGACTTTGAACGGGACTGCATTGCGCTTTTGGACGAACTTTTTAAAAAGCACGATGTAGTAATTCTTGCCGGTGGTTCGGGATTATATATAAAAGCTGTTTGTGAAGGTTTTGATGATTTACCTACCGCTAGCACAGAGCTGCGGGTAAAGCTCAATAACAGTTTAGAAGAGAATGGCATTAAGGCTTTACAAGCAAGATTGAAGGAAGTCGATCCTGTATATTATGCGGAAGTAGACCTTGACAACCCAAGGCGGCTTATACGAGCACTGGAAGTATACGAGACCTCCGGACAACCATTCTCATCATTTCATAAAGCCCATCTGAATAAAAGGCCGTTCAACATCATAAAGCTCGGATTAGAGATGCCACGGGACGTGTTGTATAATCGCATCAATTTAAGGGTTGATCAAATGTTTCAAGATGGACTGTTGGCAGAAGCACGAGCACTTCTACCGTATCGTAACCTTAATGCCTTAAATACTGTAGGTTATACCGAGCTGTTTAAGTACTTTGATGGCAAGATTTCATTGCACGATGCAATATCCCTTATAAAACAAAATACCAGGCGATTTGCTAAAAGGCAAATGACCTGGTTTCGTAAGGATAAAAACATTATATGGGTAAATGCTACCACAGCTAAGCTCCTCGAAGCTATAGCGGGCAAAATGACCCTTTGATATTGTTACTGATCCAGCAAGCTTTGCAGATAAGCGCCGTAACCACTTTTTATGTATTTCTGAACCAAAACCTTAAGCTGATCGTCATCTATAAAGCCCATTAAATAAGCAACTTCCTCTATGCAACCAATTTTTTTAGCCTGACGCTTTTCTATCACTCGTACAAATTCGGTAGCGTCACTAAGAGAATCAAATGTTCCGGTGTCCAGCCATGCAGTACCACGATCCATTACCCCCACCTTTAGGTTGCCTTGCTCCAGGTAAACCCGGTTAACGTCTGTTATCTCGTACTCGCCACGTGGAGATGGTTGTATATTTTTTGCTATCTCTACCACGGTATTATCATAAAAATACAACCCAGGTACAGCGAATTTAGATTTTGGCTTTAAAGGCTTTTCTTCGATAGATACCGCTTTAAAATCCTCATTAAACTCAACCACACCATAACGTTCCGGATCGGCCACTGGGTAAGCGAATATTGCAGCACCCTCAACATCGTTAAAGCTTTGTATCAGCCTGCTAAAACCAGACCCATAAAATATGTTATCACCTAAAACCAAGGCGACTTTATCATTGCCGATGAAATCTGCCCCTATGACAAAGGCCTGAGCCAACCCATTTGGCTTTTCCTGAATGGCATATTCAAAGCGGCAGCCAAGTTCCTCACCTGTCCCCAAAAGACGTTTAAAGCCTGGATTATCCTCCGCAGTGGTAATAATTAGTACTTCGCTTATTCCCGCCAGCATCAAAACCGAAAGCGGATAATAAATCATGGGCTTATCATATATTGGCATCAGTTGCTTACTGATTGCCTTTGTTATTGGATATAGCCTTGTGCCAGATCCTCCTGCTAGTATTATACCTTTCATTGTCGTCGGTTTAGTTCTGTTGATTGATCTTGCTTAAACAAGTTTTCAGGCTCTCTCTCCAATATGGTATTTGTAAGCCAAATGTAGTTTTGATCTTCGTCTTATCCATTACTGAGTAGGCTGGCCTCACTGCAGGTGTAGGATATTCGCTTGTAGGTATAGGGATAACCCTGGTGCTAATGTCTGAAAGGTCGAATATTGCTTTTGTAAAATCGTACCAGGATGCTATGCCCTCATTACTGTAATGGTAAATACCGTATGCTGTGCTACCAGACGTAATTATACTGATAATGCATTCGGCTAAATCAATAGCATAGGTTGGTGTACCTGCCTGATCTGCAATAACCTTTAATTCATTGCGAGTTGATGCGAGCTTTAGCATGGTTTTTACAAAATTATTAGCGAACTCTGAATACAGCCAGGCGGTGCGTATAATAAAGTATTTGTCGGTAGCTTCAATAACCGCCCTCTCACCATCAAGCTTGGTTTGTCCATACACGCTTATTGGTGATGCTTCGTCCTCCTCTTTTAGCGGACTGGCCTTATCTCCTTTAAAAACAAAATCAGTAGATACCTGGATAAGCGTAACGTTAAATTTACTACATAAATCGGCGATATTCTTAGCTCCTTCAACATTTACCTTTGTAGCAAGTTCAACATCTGTTTCAGCTTTGTCCACAGCGGTATAAGCCGCGCAGTTAATTGCATAAACAGGTCTGTGAAATTGAAAGAGCCTTTCCAATCCTTCTACGTCAAGTATATTCCCTTCCGTTTCATCGGGGAAAATAAAAATGTCGAGGTTCATTTCGGCTGATATTCTTTTGAAACACTGGCCAAGTTGACCGGACGCTCCAAATACTATAGTGTTGCTCATGCAGGTGATGTAAATACTAAATGTGTTTTGGCAGGTATTTGTTTAGGTTGTTTATCGTTCAACATGCTTTTTTTGGAAGTCCTCGTAAGCTAGCTTAATTCCATCTTCTAATTCCGTAGAATAACTCCAACCTTTATCGGCCAGTTTGCTAACATCCATTAATTTACGCGGAGTACCATCCGGCTTTGAAGTATCAAAATCAATGCTTCCCTCAAAGCCAACTACCTTTTTAACTAAATTAGCCAGGTCCTTTATAGATATCTCCTTACCGCTGCCAATGTTTACAAGACCGGGTTCGTCATAGTTCTGCATAAGGTAATAACAGGCATCAGCCAAGTCATCAGCAAACAAAAACTCTCTTAATGGCGAACCTGTACCCCAAATAGTAACGTTCGGCAGCCCCTGTTCTTTAGCTTCATGGAAGCGTCGTATCATTGCCGGCAAAACATGTGAATTCTGCGGATGATAATTATCGTTATAGCCGTAAAGGTTTGTTGGCATTACCGATATGAAATTACAGCCATACTGGTCGCGGTAAGCATCGCAGGTTTTTATACCGGCAATTTTAGCTATTGCGTAAGGTTCATTTGTTGGTTCCAGCGGTCCTGTTAGCAAATAATCCTCTTTTAATGGCTGAGGTGCAAGCTTTGGATAGATACAGCTAGATCCCAAAAACATAAGCTTTGTAACGCCATTGAGATAAGCGTTGTGTATTACGTTATTTTGTATTTGTAAGTTCTCATACAAGAAATCTGCGCGGTAAGTATTGTTAGCAACAATACCACCCACTTTAGCTGCTGCCAAAAAAACGTAATCAGGCTTTTCTTTTGAGAAAAAATCAGTGACCTGCTGCTGATCACGAAGGTCTAATTCCGCCGATGTACGTACGATTAAATTTGAAAATCCCTCTTGTTCAAGCTTACGGAGAATGGCAGAACCCACCATTCCGCGATGTCCGGCAATGTAAATTTTAGCGTCTTTTTTCATGTAGGGGTAAATGTTATTTTATTTATTAAAACTGTTAAGAAGTTATCACGATTTGATCTCTTGATGATCAATAAACTACGCCTGTCCTACCGGTCCACCAAAATTCATCGGAAAACCCGCTGGTGGCAAATCGTTGCCAACTTTAATACGACCGTTAGCCGCTTCAAATTTTTCTATATTTTCTTCAAGCGCAGCCAGCAACCGTTTTGCATGTTCTGGCGTTAAAATCACCCTTGACTTTACTTTCGCCTTCGGCACACCAGGCATCACTCTTATGAAGTCTAACACAAACTCAGATGTGGAGTGTGTGATAATGGCAAGATTAGCGTAAACACCTTCGGCAACTTCTTCCGAAAGTTCAATGTTCAACTGATTTTCAATCTGTTCTTCCATAGTGTAAAAATAGTAAAGCCTCCCGTTTTCACAGAAGGCTTTACAAAATTATTAAAAAAGATGAGCTTACGCTTCTACTTCTTCAGATTTAGACGCCATCAGACGATCAAATTCTTCCTGAGATCCTACGCGAATGTTTTCGTATTCGCGTAAACCGGTACCTGAAGGAATTAAGTGACCAACAATAACGTTCTCTTTAAGACCAAGCATATTGTCTTTCTTACCTGCTATAGCCGCTTCGTTAAGGACCTTAGTAGTTTCCTGGAACGATGCCGCAGAGATGAACGACTTGGTACCTAATGATGCTCTGGTTATACCTTGCAGCATTGGGCTTGAAGTTGCAGGGATTGCGTCCCTTACTTCTACCAGCTTCATATCACGACGTTTTAGCACAGAGTTCTCATCGCGCAGTTTGCGTAATGAAATGATTTGACCAGCTTTAAGTGTAGTAGAGTCCCCTGGTTCAACAACAACTTTCTTGTCGTATATCTCGTCGTTCTCCATCATGAAGTCCCAGCTATCAACAGCTTCCCTTTCAAGGAAACGGGTGTCGCCGGCATCTTCAATTGCCACTTTCTGCATCATCTGGTGAACAATTACCTCAAAATGCTTATCGTTTATCTTTACACCCTGTAAACGGTAAACCTCTTGTATACCGTTTACCAGGTACTCCTGTACTGCAGCAGGACCTTTAATTGCAAGGATGTCTGCCGGAGAGATAGAACCATCTGACAACGGCATACCTGCTTTAACAAAGTCGTTGTCTTGTACAAGGATGTGTTTAGACAATGGTACAAGGTATTTTTTCACCTGTCCGTCTTTACTTTCAATGGTGATCTCGCGGTTACCACGTTTTACGCCACCTAAAGTTACCACACCATCAATCTCGGTAACAACAGCCGGGTTAGACGGGTTACGTGCTTCGAATAACTCGGTTACACGTGGAAGACCACCTGTAATATCTCGCGTTTTACCAGTTGAACGAGGTATTTTAGCAATAACCTGACCGGTTTGTAGCTTCTCACCTTCTTCAACAGAGATGTGGGCACCTACCGGGATATTGTATCCTTTAATGATATTACCTTTATTGTCAGCTATCTGGATAACAGGGTTTTTGGTTTTATCCCTTGTATCAATGATAACTTTCTCACGGTGACCTGTCTGCTCGTCACTTTCTTCGCGGAAGGTAATACCTTCTAATACTGCTTCAAAAGTAGCTTTACCTGCAAACTCTGATATGATCACCGCGTTATACGGATCCCATGAACAGATACGGTCACCTTTAGTGATAGTGCTGCCATCTTTTACATACAGGTATGAACCGTATGGAATGTTGTTGGTAACAATAACCTTATTGGTGCCTGGTTCGATGATACGGAACTCGCCTGAACGACCCAATACCACTTCAACCTGTCCATCTTCTGTAGTTTCGAAAGGTACAGTACGTACGTTTTCGAATTCGATAACGCCATCATATTTCGCGCTTATCTGTGATTCAGCAGCGATGTTTGATGCGGTACCACCCACGTGGAATGTACGAAGTGTTAACTGTGTACCCGGCTCACCAATAGACTGTGCAGCAATTACACCCACTGCCTCACCCATCTGCACGCGTTTACCACTTGCAAGGTTACGGCCGTAGCATAATGTACATACACCACGTTTGCTTTCGCAGGTGAGCACCGAGCGTATTTCAACACCTTCCAAAGGCGAATTTTCTATCTTCTTAGCTATTTCTTCAGTAATGTCCTCACCGGCAGATACCAACAGTTCGTTAGTGATAGGGTCATGAACATCATGAAGGGTTGTACGGCCCAAAATACGATCGTATAATGGCTCTACTATATCCTCATTATCTTTCAAGGCAGTAGTGTAGATACCACGCAGGGTACCGCAATCTGTCTCTCCAACAATCATATCCTGTGCAACGTCATGTAAACGACGTGTCAAGTAACCAGCATCCGCTGTCTTCAATGCCGTATCCGCAAGACCTTTACGGGCACCGTGGGTAGAGATGAAGTACTCGAGTACTGATAGTCCTTCCTTAAAGTTAGATAAAATCGGGTTTTCGATGATCTCGCCACCTGAACCCGATTTTTGAGGTTTGGCCATCAAACCACGCATACCTGCAAGCTGACGGATTTGCTCTTTTGAACCACGTGCACCAGAGTCTAGCATCATGTAAACAGAGTTAAAGCCCTGGTTATCGTTGCTCAGGATGTCCATTACATTCGCGGTCAAACGGTTGTTGATACGAGTCCAGATATCGATGATTTGATTGTAACGTTCGTTGTTGGTGATGAAACCCATGTTATAGTTGTTCATCACTTCCTCAACCTCTTTAGACGCCTGCTCAATCAGTTTAACTTTTTGCTCAGGAATATTAATGTCTTTAAGGTTGAACGATAAACCACCACGGAATGCCATCTGGAAACCTAATTCTTTGATATCATCAAGGAACTGGGCAGCACGTGCCATCCCGGTTGTTTTTACCACTTCACCAATGATATCACGAAGTGACTTTTTGGTAAGCAGTTCGTTTATATAACCAACTTCTTCAGGTACGTGCTGGTTAAACAGTACGCGACCCACAGTAGTGTCTATAATCTTTGTTACGATGCTGCCATCGCGTTCTTTAACTCTGCCTTTTACTTTTATAAAAGCGTGCAGGTCAATTTTCTTCTCGTTGTAAGCAATAATTACTTCTTCCGCAGAGTAGAAAGTTAATCCCTGGCCTTTAACAACACGTGTTTCGTCAGTTTTACGGCCTTTGGTTATGTAGTACAAACCAAGCACCATGTCCTGAGATGGTACTGTAATAGGCGTACCATTAGCAGGGTTCAAGATGTTGTGCGACGCAAGCATCAATACCTGGGCTTCTAAAATTGCTGCATTACCAAGCGGTACGTGAACAGCCATCTGGTCACCGTCAAAGTCGGCGTTGAATGCGGTACAAGTTAATGGGTGCAACTGTATAGCTTTACCTTCTACCAACTTAGGTTGGAAAGCCTGGATACCCAAACGGTGCAACGTAGGCGCACGGTTTAGTAATACAGGATGGCCTTTAAGTACGTTCTCCAATATATCCCAAACCAACGGGTCCTTGCGGTCAACTATTTTCTTTGCAGATTTTACAGTTTTAACAACACCACGCTCTATCATCTTGCGAATGATAAATGGTTTGAATAGTTCGGCAGCCATATCTTTCGGCAAGCCGCACTCGTGCAATTTCAAGTTAGGGCCTACAACAATTACCGAACGCGCAGAGTAGTCAACACGTTTACCCAGTAAGTTCTGACGGAAACGGCCTTGCTTACCTTTCAGAATGTCTGAAAGTGATTTTAATGCGCGGTTACCTTCAGTTTTCACTGCGTTCACCTTACGTGAGTTATCGAACAACGAATCTACAGCTTCCTGCAGCATACGTTTTTCGTTACGTAAGATTACTTCTGGTGCCTTAATCTCGATCAAACGTTTTAAACGGTTGTTACGGATAATTACACGACGGTAAAGGTCGTTCAAATCGGAGGTAGCAAAACGTCCACCTTCAAGTGGTACCAACGGACGCAACTCAGGCGGGATAACAGGAACGATCTTAACAATCATCCACTCAGGGTTATTCTCAATCCTGGTTCTTGCATCACGGAAAGCCTCAACAACCTGTAAGCGCTTTAAAGCTTCGTTCTTACGTTGCTGTGAAGTTTCATTAGCAGCCTGGTGACGCAGGTTATATGATAACTGGTCAAGGTCAAGCCGTTTCAGAAGATCTTCTAAAGCCTCAGCACCCATCTTAGCTACAAACTTCTGCGGGTCTTTATCGTCTAAGTATTGGTTTTCCTTTGGTAAGGTATCCAATATATCAAGGTATTCTTCTTCAGTCAGAAAATCCATTTTAGAGATCCCGTCAGCTTCTTTAATACCTGGTTGTATAACTACATATCTTTCGTAGTAAATAATTAGGTCCAGCCTTTTTGTAGGTAAGCCCAGCAGATAACCTATTTTATTAGGTAACGAGCGGAAATACCATATGTGCGCAACAGGTACCACCAAATTGATGTGGCCCATACGCTCACGGCGTACTTTCTTTTCGGTTACTTCAACACCGCAGCGGTCGCAAACGATACCTTTGTAACGGATGCGTTTATATTTACCGCAATGGCACTCGTAATCCTTCACCGGACCAAAAATACGCTCGCAAAACAAACCATCACGTTCAGGCTTGTAAGTACGGTAGTTAATAGTCTCGGGTTTTAAAACCTCACCGCTCGAACGCTCCAGGATAGACTCCGGAGAGGCTAAGCTGATGGTAATGGTGGTGAAGTTACTCTTGATCTTATTATCCTTTTTGTAAGACATAGTCTCCTTAATTTTAATTGTTGAATTAGCGATTTAGCGAATTAGTGACTAAACAATCACCCTCTTACTATACTTGAATTAGTGAGTAAGTAAATCGCGATTAATCACTAATTCACTCACTCACTAAATCACTAATTATTCTAACGTGATATCCAAACCTAAGCCGCGTAACTCATGAACCAATACGTTGAATGATTCAGGAACTGATGGCGTTGGAAGGTTCTCACCCTTAACAATAGCCTCGTAGGTTTTAGCACGGCCGATAACATCATCCGACTTAACGGTAAGTATCTCCTGTAGAATGTTTGCTGCACCAAATGCTTCCAGTGCCCAAACCTCCATCTCACCAAAACGCTGACCACCAAACTGTGCTTTACCACCCAATGGCTGCTGTGTAATAAGAGAGTACGGTCCGATAGAACGGGCGTGCATCTTATCATCAACCATGTGGCCCAGTTTAAGCATGTAGATGATACCTACAGTTGTCTGCTGATCAAAACGATCGCCAGTTAAACCATTATACAGATAAGTACGGCCTGATTCTGGTAAGCCTGCCTTCTTGATCCACTCTTCTACTTCTCCGTGGCTTGCACCATCAAAAATAGGAGTAGCAAACTTAACGCCCAACTCTTTACCAGCCCAGCCTAATACAGTTTCATATATTTGGCCAAGGTTCATACGTGAAGGTACACCCAGTGGGTTCAACACAATATCAACCGGTGTACCATCTTCTAGGAATGGCATATCCTCATCGCGAACGATGCGGGCAACAATACCCTTGTTACCGTGGCGGCCTGCCATCTTATCACCCACCTTAAGCTTACGCTTTTTAGCGATGTAAACTTTAGCCATTTGCACTATACCTGATGGAAGTTCATCACCTACACTTATCGCGAATTTATCGCGACGGTAAGCGCCCAGTTCCTCATTTACCTTGATGTTGTAGTTATGCAGCAAAGTTTTGATCTGCTCATTCTTATCATCATCGGTGGTCCACTTAGCAGGATTGATATTCTCGTAGTTAAGTTCAGTAAGTATTTTCTGAGTGAACTTAACACCTTTGGCTACGTAAAGCTCTTTGTAAATGTTGTAAACACCTTGTGATGTCTTACCATTTACAATCTCGAACAACTTGTCTATAAGCGTTTCTTTAAGCTCTTTAACGGCTTTGTTGTGCTTAGCGTCAAGTTTCTCAAGCTGTGCTTTTTCTTCAGCTTTAGTGGTCTTTTTAGCACGGCTGAACAGTTTTGTATCAATAACCACACCTGCTATTGAAGGAGGTGTTTTTAATGATGCATCCTTAACGTCGCCTGCTTTGTCACCAAATATTGCACGTAATAGCTTTTCTTCGGGTGATGGGTCAGATTCTCCTTTTGGAGTGATCTTACCAATCAAGATATCGCCTTCTTTAACCTCGGCACCTACACGGATGATACCATCTTCGTCAAGGTCCTTAGTTGCTTCTTCCGAAACGTTAGGGATATCTGGTGTCAATTCCTCTTCGCCACGTTTTGTATCACGTACTTCAAGCTCAAACTCTTCTACGTGAAGCGAAGTAAATATATCCTGCGATACAACACGCTCAGATATAACAATCGCATCCTCGAAGTTGTAACCCTGCCAAGGCATGAATGCCACTTTAAGGTTACGGCCTAAGGCAAGCTCACCATTTTGTGTAGCGTAGCCTTCGCAAAGCACCTCACCTTTTGTTACCCTTTGGCCTTTTTTAACAATTGGCTTAAGGTTAATGGTAGTGCTCTGGTTGGTTTTCTTGAACTTGGTTAATATATAGCTTCTTGTATCACCTTCGAATGAAACCAAACGGTCCATTTCGTTACGGTCATACTTGATCTTAATTTCATTAGCGTCAACATACTCTACTACACCATCGCCTTCAGCGTTGATAAGCGTACGAGAGTCCTTAGCCACACGGCCTTCCAAACCTGTACCTACAATTGGCGCCTCAGGGCGTAAAAGCGGCACAGCCTGGCGCTGCATGTTAGATCCCATCAACGCACGGTTAGCATCATCATGCTCTAAGAATGGAATTAATGAAGCTGCTATTGACGTGATCTGGTTTGGAGCGATGTCCATCAAATCAAGTCTTTCCGGCTCGATGATCGGGAAGTCACCTTCGTAACGTGCTTTTACACGTGGCGTAGCAAATTCACCTTTATCATCATAAACGGCGTTGGCCTGTCCAATGGTTTTGCCATCTTCATCTTCTGCAGATAAATAAATAACTGGCTCATCAACCTGTACTTTACCTTCAACCACACGTTTGTACGGTGTTTCGATAAAGCCTAAGTTATTGATCTTAGCGTGTACGCAAAGAGACGAGATCAGACCGATGTTCGGGCCTTCTGGAGTCTCAATGGTACATAACCTGCCGTAGTGCGTATAGTGTACGTCACGTACCTCGAAACCTGCACGCTCACGTGAAAGACCGCCTGGCCCAAGGGCTGACAGACGACGCTTGTGCGTGATCTCTGCCAGTGGATTGGTTTGGTCCATGAACTGTGAAAGCTGGTTGGTACCGAAGAACGAGTTGATAACTGAAGACAGTGTACGCGCGTTGATCAGGTCGGTTGGTGTGAACACCTCGTTGTCGCGAATGTTCATACGCTCACGAATGGTACGAGCCATACGCGCTAAACCCACACCAAACTGTGCATAAAGCTGCTCACCTACAGTACGAACACGACGGTTAGACAAGTGGTCAATATCATCAACCTCAGCTTTTGAGTTGATAAGTTTGATCAGGTATTTAACAATCGCGATGATGTCCTGCTTGGTAAGCACCTTTGTCTCATCAGATGTGTTAAGCTTTAGCTTACGGTTAATGCGGTAACGACCCACATCACCTAAATCATATCTTTTATCAGAGAAGAATAAACGATCGATTATACCACGTGCAGTTTCTTCATCAGGTGGTTCGGCGTTACGCAGCTGGCGGTAAATGTGCTCAACGGCTTCTTTCTCCGAGTTGGAGGTATCTTTTTGTAAAGTATTGTATATAATAGTGTAATCACCGCTGGTTGCAGCATCTTCCTTGTTAAGGATGATGGTCTTAACACCAGAATCAATGATCATATCGATGTGATCGTCTTCCAGAATGGTTTCACGCTCAAGAATGATCTCATTACGAGGGATAGAAACCACCTCACCGGTGTCTTCATCAACGAAGTCTTCTATCCAAGTTTTAAGCACCCTTGCAGCAAGCTTGCGGCCGATGAATTTCTTCAAGCCAGATTTGCTTACTTTAACCTCATCGGCAAGTTCAAACAACTCTAATATGTCTTTATCAGAATCGTAACCTATGGCACGAAGAAGCGTTGTAACCGGGAATTTTTTCTTACGGTCAATGTAAGCGTACATCACGTTGTTAACGTCTGTAGCAAACTCTATCCATGAACCTTTGAAAGGTATAACACGGGCAGAGTACAGTTTAGTACCGTTTGTGTGGCGGCTTTGGCCAAAGAACACACCTGGCGAACGGTGTAACTGAGATACAATTACACGCTCGGCACCGTTGATAACAAATGTACCTTTAGGTGTCATGTACGGGATAGTACCCAGGTACACGTCCTGTACAATTGTTTCAAAATCTTCGTGCTCAGCATCGTTGCAGCTAAGGCGAAGTTTTGCTTTCAATGGCACGCTGTAAGTTAACCCGCGCTCGATACACTCGCGTATATCATAACGTGGCGGGTCAATAAAGTAATCCAGGAACTCCAGCACGAAGATGTTCCTTGAATCAGAAATCGGAAAGTTCTCTGCGAATACTTTAAACAAACCTTCTTTGTAGCGGTTGTCTGAAGTGGTTTCTAATTGAAAAAATTCCTGGAAAGATTGCAACTGTACATCCAGAAAATCGGGGTAGTCAAGTACCTTCCGGCTGGTTGCAAAGTTTACTCTTTGATCAATAGTGTTTGCCAAGGTATTATAATTTTAATTTATTAAACCTGTTTTGGTGTGAGATAAGGTATTAGATATGAGGCTGATCAATGTCAATTTTAGCTAGTCTGATTATGAAACCGGGCGAAAACTCACATCTATTATCTCACATTCCATATCAGTACTATATAAACAGCAATAGACCCCGACCATTAACGGTCGGAGTCTGATGCTATTGTGTGGGGGTTAAATTATTTAACCTCAACTACCGCTCCGGCTTCCTCTAATTGTTTTTTCAGAGATTCAGCTTCTTCTTTAGTTACACCGGTTTTCACTTCTTTAGGAGCGCCGTCAACTAAATCTTTAGCTTCTTTCAAGCCAAGGCCTGTAAGGTCTTTTACCAATTTAACAACCGCTAATTTCTGACCACCTGCTTCTTTCAGGATTACGTCAAATGCAGTTTGCTCAGCAGCAGCAGCAGGAGCGTCATCGCCACCACCAGCAGCAGGAGCAGCAACAGCAACAGCTGCAGCTGCTGGCTCAATGCCATACTCATCTTTTAATATCTGAGCTAATTCGTTTACTTCCTTTACTGTTAAGTTTACCAACTGTTCAGCAAACGCTTTTAAATCCGCCATTTTATTTTTTGTTTTTACTGTAATACTTTTTGTTTGAATCGAACTTTTAATGAGGCGTTCGTTAACCTCTTTCTTGTAATGTTTTCACAACACCTGCCAGTATATTTCCGCCTGATTGTAATGCAGAAACAACGTTTTTTGCCGGTGATTGCAGTAAGCCTATAACCTCGCCTATCAATTGTTCCTTTGATTTCAAGTTGATCAAAGTATCCAGCTGATTGTCGCCAACGAAAACAGCCTGATCGATGTAAGCTGCTTTAAGTACAGGTTTGTCACCTTTTTTCCTAAGCTTTTTGATCAGCTTGGCAGGAGCCGTTGCCGATTTAGAGAAAAGGATAGATGATGAACCTTTTAAAACATCATATATCGGGCTAAAATCGCCACCGGCAGCTTCCATAGCTTTTTTTATCAAGCTGTTTTTTGCTACCTGCATGGTAATCTCGTTTTCGAAGCACTGACGACGGATATCATTAACTTTTGCAACCGTAAGATCAGCGGTATCAGTAATGTAGAAATTACCGTACTCTTTCATCTGCTCAGTAAGGGCAACAACAAGGTCGTATTTTTCTTCTTTTGTCATGATTAGATCCCCGCTACTGATTTAGTTTCAACTGTTATACCCGGCGACATTGTCGACGAAAGGTGTATACTCTTAAAATAAGTTCCTTTAGCTGCTGACGGTTTCAATTTAGAAAGAGTTTGCAATACTTCTAATGCGTTCTCATAAATCTTGTCTGCAGAGAAAGAAGCCTTTCCTATCGAGGTATGGATGATACCGGTTTTGTCAACCTTGAAATCGATCTTACCACCTTTTACCTCAGTTACAGCTTTACCAACTTCGGTTGTTACTGTACCTGATTTAGGGTTAGGCATTAAGTTACGCGGACCGAGAATACGACCCAAACGACCTACTTTAGCCATAACACTTGGCATTGTTATGATAATATCAACATCAGTCCATCCGCCTTCGATCTTGGCGATAAATTCGTCCAAACCTACGTAATCTGCACCTGCATCTTTTGCTTCTTGTTCCTTATCAGGAGTACAAAGCACTAATACACGTACAGTTTTACCGGTTCCGTGAGGTAAGGTAGCTATACCACGCACCATTTGATTGGCTTTACGTGGGTCAACACCTAAACGTACATCAATATCAACTGAGGAATCAAACTTGGTATTGGTAATTTCCTTTACCAAAGCTGATGCATCCTGTAATGTGTAAGCCTTGTTCGCCTCAATTTTGGAAAGTGCCGCTTTTTGATTTTTTGTTAATCTTGCCACTGTCTTAAACTGATTTGTATAAATTAATTTTTATTTCGTTTAGCAAATTACTTTGCTTGCGAAATTGTTAGTTCCAGGGAGCCGTACCTGATACGGTGATTCCCATACTGCGGGCAGTACCTGCCACCATTTTCATGGCTGATTCTACTGTAAATGCATTCAAATCGGTCATTTTATCTTTAGCAATGGTCTCAACCTGATCCCAATTTACATTACCAACTTTTTTACGGTTAGGCTCTGCAGAACCACCCTTAAGGCCAGTAGCTTCTAAAAGCTGAATTGCCACAGGAGGGGTTTTAATGATAAAATCAAACGACTTATCGACATAAACAGTAATAACTACCGGAAGCACTTTACCAGCTTTATCCTGGGTACGTGCGTTGAACTGCTTGCAAAACTCCATTATGTTCACACCTTTTGCACCCAATGCTGGGCCAATTGGCGGAGATGGGTTTGCAGCGCCGCCCTTCACCTGTAGCTTTACCATCGCACCGACTTCTTTTGCCATTTTACTTTGTTTTAATTATAACTCAATGTTAGTAAGTGGAAGCTAAGTAACATTTAAGATTTTTTGAGTGTCGCCGGTGATTGATTACCCGTTTATATCAGCACTCGTTAATATTCTGTTTAACTGATTGCAGTTATTGCTAACGTGCAATCTTTAACTTATTCTTTTTCAACCTGCATGTAATTCAACTCAAGCGGCGTACGGCGCCCGAATATCTTTACCATTACCTTCAGTTTCTTCTTCTCTTCGTTTACTTCTTCAATAACACCGCTGAAGCCGTTGAAAGGGCCATCCATAACTTTTACGTTTTCCCCTACATAGTAAGGCACGCTCATGGTCTCTGTTTGTGCACTCATCTCGTCAACCTTACCCAAAATACGGTTAACTTCTGTTTGGCGAAGCGGAATTGCATTACCGGCTTTGTCGCCTAGAAAACCAATTACACTATTGATATTCTTAATGATGTGCTCCAGTTCACCATCGAGCTGAGCTTCCATTAATACATATCCAGGGAAATAGTTGCGCTCTTTTGCGATCTTTTTCCCATCGCGCATTTGGTAATATTTTTCGGTAGGGATCAATACTTGCGGAACAAGGTGGGTAATGCCTAAACGGTTTACTTCGGCATCAATATATTGCTTTACCTTTTTTTCTTTACCGCTGATAGCCCTAACTACGTACCACTTTAATTGATCGCTCATTTATATATATAATTAGGCTAAAGAAGTATAAAATTGATTGAGCAGGTAACCAATTATCTGGTCCATGCCAAAAATTATCATAGCAATGATAATTGCAGCAACCAGTACCAAAATAGCGCTGTTCTGCAATTCTCTCCAGGTTGGCCAGGTTACTTTCTCGGTCAACTCTATGTATGATTCCTTTATATACTCAGCTACACCAGCCATATTAATTCATTACTTAAGCACGGGAACAAGGATTCGAACCCTGATCAAAGGTTTTGGAGACCTCTATTCTACCGTTGAACTATTCCCGTGTATAACCTTTACAGGCTTAATACTTTACTTATTATATTAACAAAGTACTCAGGATAAACCCGAGTACTTTGTTATATAAATTAACCTTTCCATTTTCCCGCAAGCGGGTAAGGAGGATTATTTTAAGATTTCAGTTACCTGACCGGCACCTACTGTACGACCACCCTCACGGATAGCGAAACGTAAACCTTTTTCCATTGCGATAGCATTGATCAGCTTTACAGTGATGGTAACGTTATCACCAGGCATAACCATTTCTACGCCTTCAGCAAGTGTGATCTCGCCAGTTACGTCAGTTGTACGGAAGTAGAACTGCGGACGGTATTTGTTGAAGAATGGAGTGTGACGGCCACCTTCAGCTTTTGACAATACGTAAACTTCTGCTTTGAAATCAGTGTGTGGGTTAACTGAACCTGGTTTGCAAATAACCATACCACGACGTATATCAGTTTTTTCAATACCACGTAACAATAAACCTACGTTGTCACCAGCTTCACCACGATCAAGGATCTTGCGGAACATCTCAACACCAGTTACGGTTGATTTCAAGTTCTCAGCACCCATACCCAAGATGTCAACAGGCTCACCAGAGTTGATAACACCACGCTCGATACGACCAGTTGCAACAGTACCACGACCAGTGATCGAGAATACGTCCTCAACAGGCATCAAGAAAGGAAGGTCTGTCAAACGTGGAGGAATTGGGATGTAGCTATCTACAGCATCCATTAACTCCATAATTTTAGCTACCCATTTAGGATCGCCGTTCAAGCCACCAAGGGCAGAACCTTGAATAACAGGGATATCATCACCAGGGAAATCGTAGAATGATAATAATTCGCGGATTTCCATTTCAACTAACTCTAACAACTCAGGATCATCAACCATGTCCACTTTGTTCATGAACACAACCAATGAAGGTACACCTACCTGACGAGCCAAAAGGATGTGTTCGCGAGTTTGTGGCATAGGACCATCAGTAGCAGCAACCACAATGATTGCACCGTCCATCTGAGCAGCACCAGTAACCATGTTCTTCACATAGTCAGCGTGACCCGGGCAGTCAACGTGAGCATAGTGACGGTTAGCAGTTGAATATTCAACGTGAGCGGTATTGATTGTAATACCACGTTCTTTTTCTTCAGGAGCTGAGTCAATTGAATCAAATGAACGAGCTTCTGATAAACCAGCGTCAGCCAATACTTTAGTGATAGCTGCGGTAAGAGTAGTTTTACCGTGGTCAACGTGACCGATAGTACCGATGTTTAAGTGCGGCTTACTGCGGTCAAATTTTTCTTTTGCCATGATTTATTTTGTTTGTAGGTTAATTTATAATTTATATAATATGTTACTATTATGAGCCAACAATGGGATTTGAACCCATGACCTCTTCCTTACCAAGGAAGTGCTCTACCCCTGAGCTACGTCGGCTGATTGTATTCTCAATCGCTTGTTGTGTTATTTCAGGTATAGTACCTTAGCTAACTACCCACGCAACCGATGAACTAACAGAGCGGAAGACGAGGTTCGAACTCGCGACCTATAGCTTGGAAGGCTATCGCTCTACCAACTGAGCTACTTCCGCTTTTTCAATTCTTAAAAATAAATTAGTGATTTAATGATATCATGATTACTCATAAACTCATTAAATCACTAATTAAAGTGGGGAGAGAAGGATTCGAACCTTCGTAGCCGAAGCAACGGATTTACAGTCCGTCCCATTTGACCGCTCTGGTATCTCCCCATTTGTTGATTTCGGACCTGCAGTGCTAAGTGGAAGCTAGACACCACATTTCCGAAATAAACAGAGCCTCCTATCGGGATCGAACCAATGACCTACTGATTACAAGTCAGTTGCTCTACCAGCTGAGCTAAGGAGGCTTATATTTTTAAGCTTTTAATCAAATTAAAGAACTTTCTCCCTTTAAAGTTTGTTGTTTGATGACCTCCTTGAAAGGGACTGCAAATCTACAAAAATTAATATCTGTACAAAACTTTTTTGCAAAAAAAATCGGCAGGCTAAAAACCTGCCGATTTGGGAGTAAAAACTCCGGTTCTTATACTTAAAAATCGTCTTCTGCTGTTAGTAACGCAGCTTTCTTTGCAGCATCAGCAGCAATGGCGTTTTTGGTTTTATGCTTATCTATTTGTTTGCGTAAGCTTTCTACCACCAGGTCGGTAGCTTCTTCGAAGCTTTTGCACTTTTCTTTTGCAAATATTAAGTTGCCGGGAAGTTGTAATTTTATCTCAGCAATCTTATTTGCCTCATCTTCTACATTTTCCAGTTTAAGATATGCTTCGGCGCTTATAATGTGGTCGTAAAATGTTTCCAGTTTATCCACCTTTTTCTGGATGAATTCAAGCAGTTTTTTGTCTGCTGTGAAATGGATAGCTTGCACTGTAACTTTCATTTTTCCTCCTTGTTTAACCCTTTGGATGGGCTTGTTTGTAAATAGACTTTAAACGTTCAACTGAATTATGGGTATAAATTTGGGTAGCGCTTAAGTTAGCGTGACCCAAAAGTTCTTTAATGGCGTTAAGGCTGGCGCCATTATCTAATAAAGTAGTAGCAAACGTGTGCCGTAGCACATGAGGACTTCTTTTTGTTTGGGTTGATATGTATGATAAATATTTCTGCACCGTCAAATAAATGAGCTTGGGATATGCCGCTGCTCCTTTATTTGTAACGATCAACGTTAAAGAATTGTTATCAAAATTTTCACTTTTCAGTGCATCTATATATTTGTGGAGCAGCAAAACCAATTGACTGTTCATTGGTATGATACGCTCTTTATTGCGTTTCCCCAGTACTTTGAGCGTACTATCGTGAAAATTAATGCTTCCCGGAGTGAGGCCTGTAAGTTCGGCAAGGCGCATACCCGTTCCAAAGAGCAACTCGATTATAAGTTTATCTCTAAGGCCGGCAAAATCATTTGTAAATACTTCTGCAATGCCTGTGTCTCTATCTAAAAGTTCGGTTAGCTTATCCGCTTCAACAACTGTTGGCAAGTGCTTTGACATTCTAGGAGCTATGATGCGCGACGTAGGATTTGCGCTGATCTCACCTTCCTGTAGCAAAAACTTAAAGTATTTGCGGAGCGTAGCAAGCTTTCGGTTTACAGAGCGTGCGCTAAGCGTTTCATCAGAGACCATCCAGTTGCGGATGTCGTGGTGTGTTATTTCTGACGGGTGTAGAACAACCGGTGTGTTGCCAGGTGGATTTAGAAAGGCAAAGAATTGCTCAAGATCTGACTGGTAGGCTGATACAGTATGCGGTGAATACCTTTTCTCGAATTGTATGTACCGTATAAACTTGCCTAAAAACATAAAAACTATTTGTACATCCAGAGGATTGAATGTACAAATAGTTTTTTTATAGTGACAAGAAAATCTAGAAAATTCTTTTGAATGAACAAAAAGAATTAAACGGTTTCCTGGTTCATACCTTGTTTGTAGATGGCATGTTTAACTACGTGCCTGCGAGTTACAGATTTCTTCTCGAAAGCCTGGCGGCTGCGCAGTTCGCGCAATACACCTGTTTTCTCAAATTTCTTTTTGAAGCGTTTCAAAGCTTTATCTAATGATTCGCCGTCTTTTACGTTGATAATGATCATAATCCCAAATACCTCCTTTCAGGGACGTCAAAGGTAGGAAATGTTTTTTACAACTGTAACACAATATTTTAATAATTATTTGAAGCGAAAAACTACTCCCATTAAGGTGTTGAAAGTGGCGGCAAGCTGCGCTTGTCGGAAGGCAGTGCAATGAACTTTTTATAGCTGTCGTTTATGTAGGCTACTACAGATTGGCTGTTGTTGCTTCTCAGGAAAGCATAACTGGGCCGGTATAATGTTATAAAATTCTCCAGGTCCTGCCCTTTAAGCGGCACAATACTGCCCACATATACTTTATTGAATACTTCATCAACGTGCCGCTCTTCGGCTTCCTTTCTGAAAAACCGTTTAAGTCGTCGCGCGTCTTTCCCCGACTTACTGAACCATGTAGAGGGAGAAAAAGCGTAAACCCGAGCCTTTTCATATACATCAGGGTACTCCTTCTGCGGGTCAAAAGGCAACCTTGTAGAACGTATGTTTACCTGACCTAGCGCAATGGCTTTTGTTGTAAGCGATACACGCTTAGTACGCATATCTACCACGTAAAGGGTATCTGAAATATAGCCGGGTGACGTAAAAACAAGCGTATGGCCAGTAGCTGTCCTAATGCTGAAATCGCCATTTTTATCTGTAAGGGTAATTTGTTTGTTATTGATATCTCTAATGAAAACGTTATCCAGCTTAGTGTTAGAGCCAGACTCTACTACTGTCCCTTTAAGGGGTTCTTGAGCATAAGCAAAACTTATAGTAAATACAAACAGTATGATGGAATAAACAAGCTTTTTCATGGCAGCGGATATATAACTAAGTTGTGCAATTTACACGCCAGTTGCGCTGTTTCACCTTTAATTTCCTCACTTTTTTGCAATAAAAAACCCGGCTTTAAGCCGGGTTTTTGTGATTATTTTTTCCAGGTGTTATTATCCGTGTTAAAATCGGGTAAAGACTTATCCGGATCATAGGTTACCGACTCAATTTCTTCAGTCGAATTATATTTCACAACAAAGCTGTTATTACGCTCCCAAATTTCCACTGGAAGTTTGATCCTGTCGGTTTTCCCGCTTTTGGTTTTTACTTCCAGTATTACCGGCATTACCATTTTATCCATATTGGTTATCGTGATCAAAGCTCCTTTAGACGGATCTCCGCTAACGTATTTTACATCGTTTACGGCAACATCCAGCCGCCAGTTGTTCAGTATCCACCCTCTCCAGAACCATTGCAGGCTCTCGCCAGAAGCATTTTCCATCGTACGGAAGAAATCGTCTGGTGTAGGGTGTTTAAATGCCCACCTGTTGATATATGTACGGAATGCGAAATCAAAACGCTCATGACCCAACACCTGGTCGCGCAGTAAGCCAAGTGCAGTGCCCGGTTTAAAGTATAGAAGCATACCGTTGTTTGCTTCTTTCAGGTTTTCAGGGTTGCTCAACACCGGCTCCAGCGTTTGGCGGGTAAGTATCTCACCCATGCGCTGCATGTCCTGTGGTTTTTTAGGAGCATATTCGCCTTTGTTAAAGTCGGCGGTGCTCAGCGTATTGATAAAAGTGTTAAAACCTTCGTCCATCCAGCCGTAAAGGCGCTCGTTAGAACCAACGATCATCGGGAACCAAGTGTGGCCAAATTCGTGATCGTTAACGCTCCATAACTGTGACCTTTTAGCACGGTAACCGCAAAATACAATACCAGGGTATTCCATACCACCTACGTTACCGGCTACCGCAGTTGCAGCCGGGTAAGGATATTCAAACCATTGTTTAGAGTTATATTCGATAGATCTTTTAACGTACTCTGTAGAACGGCCCCATGCATCGTTGCCGTTGCTTTCTACCGGGTAGGCAGATATTGCTACCGATTTTCTACCACTTGGTAGGTTCATTTTAGCGGCATCAACAATAAATGCGGCTGATGAACCCCATGACGCGTCGCGGGCGTTTTTGATTTTAAAGTGCCAGGTAAGCTCTTTTTTACCAGCCGGGCGCGATGCCGCATTAGTTACTTCATCAGCAGAACGGATCACAACGGTATTCTCGCTCTTCTCCGCTTCTGCCCAGCGCTTAAGCTGCTCAGGGGTGTACACATCCTGCGGGTTAAGCAACTCACCGGAAGCTACCACAATGTGGTTAGCAGGCGCGGTGATGTTCAGGTCAAAGTCACCGTACTCCAGGTAAAACTCGCTTGGGCCGGTGTACGGCAGCGGGTTCCAGCCCATTACATCGTCATAAACGTACATGCGGGGGTACCACTGTGCAATGGTGTATATTTTGCCGTTTTTAGTATTGAGAATACCGTTACGATCACTGCCGTATTCAGGAGTGATGAACGAATACTGGATATCTAATTTTACCTGGCCACCGTTTGCTTTTACTGCTTCCGGCAGGAAGATCTGCATACGGGTATCGTTAATAATGTATTTCAGCGTATCTGTACCTTTTGTACCGGCAATCCTTACCGATTTAATTTTATAACCGGCATCAAACTGCTGGCCGTGGCCACCGTTACGGCTGCCGCTTACCGGCGTAATGGCTGTACCGCGCGAATCCTGCCTGAAAAGGTTCTGATCCAGCTGCATCCATAAAAAGCCCAGGTTTTGCGGGCTGTTGTTGGTGTAGGTAAGTACTTCAGAACCGGTGATCTGATTGGTCTGATCATTAAGTGTTGCCGCCAACTGGTAGTCTGCGCGGTTTTGCCAGTAACGCGGACCCGGCTCGCCGCTTGCCGCCCGGTAATCGTTGCCGTTCTTGGTGTAGAACAACGGCGCGAACGCATCGTGGTAATTATAGGTTGATACAGGGGCCGGGGTTTGCTGCGCCTGTGCTGCAGTGCCCACTGCCATTACTGCCAACGCTAAGCCGGCAAACAGGGTTGATCTCATTTTAGGAATAATTTTTTAAATAAAACGCAAGTATAATAATTAAGGTCGAGTGTTAAAGAGGTGTAATGAGTAAGTTACCGGAACTATCTACAACCATAACCTTGCGGGTAGCAACTGCCCTGGTTATATGACAAGTGTTTCGTTTCGCAAAAGCGAAACACCCGAAACAGCGATTTTTCGTAAACAACTAAAAAGCAATAACTTACAAAAACAAGCGAAACAACACGAAACAGTAGTAATAATCTAAATAAAACATATAACACATTGTTTTTAACCAAATTACTGAAAAACTGCCTTATCAGGCATTCCTACCCGAAACACTCCGGCTGAAACAATTTAGCAGCAGTTGTAATCTTATTTACTACTTACCATTTAATACCCGCTCACCATTAACACTCTTACTCACCACTCATCATTCACTATTCACTTACCATTCACTACTCACCACTCACCACCCTACTGACAAAACAGTGTCACCACTTTCGATTTTTATTATCGGTAAATTTGTAATACAAATCCACAAATTTTTATGACCTATTACCCATCCTACCACACGGCCGAGCGGCCTATGGAGATTGAACTGATACGCTCTATGGTGCGGGGCGACATCACCTCCGAAGAAGCTTTTGAATTGAAGAAGAAACACGACGAAGAAAAATGGACCAACACCGATGATGCTTTTATTGCCAAAACCGCTGCCGAATGGCTTGAGGTACCTAAAGATGAACGTACCGATGCAATGCTTTTTGGACCTTTGTGGCATAAGGGCGAACTATGCATCCTGTTTGCAGATACCAATGTGGGCAAATCCATCCTTGCCGTGCAAATTGGCGACTCGTTAAGCAAAGGCTACTCCATTGGCGGGTTATTGCACACGAAGCAGACAGACCCTGTGCTTTACTTTGATTTTGAGCTTACCGCCAACCAGTTTGCGAGCCGCTACAGCGACCATATCTATGGCAAACACGAATTTGCTCCTCACTTTCACCGCCTTGTTATAAACCCTGATGCCGGCCGCGAACGCAAGTTTGCCAGCTTTCATGATTATATTATCAATGCTTTTGAGAACGTACTGGTTACCACTAAAGCGCGCACCATGATCATAGACAATATTACCTGCCTGCGCACAAGTACCGAGTCCGGAGCGGGCGCAATAAAGCTGATGCAAAGCCTGAAGATGATCAAGAACAAGTACAACCTGTCCATACTGGTGCTGGCGCATACCCCCAAACGAAACCCGGCACGACCAATTACCCGTAACGACCTCCAGGGCAGTAAAATGCTGCTGAACTTTGCCGACAGCGCGTTTACTATTGGCGAAAGCCAAACACAACAGGGTGTACGCTATATTAAACAGGTAAAACAGCGCAGCGGTCAGCTCTCCTACCCTGCCGAATGCGTGTTACTATGCCGGATAGTGAAGCCCACTAACTTTCTGAAATTTGATATTACCGAAACAAGCCATGAGGCCAATCACCTGCTTACTTATACAGAGCAGCAACGCCGCACGAACGACGATCGGGTAAGCAAACTGCATGCACAAGGCTATAGCGTACGCAGGATAGCTACCGAAACGGGGCTCTCCTACTCCGCGGTTTTCAGGGTAATTAAAAGGCTGGAGAAGTTGGATACAGATGATGGTGCCAAGTAAGTTCAAACTTACCATGCTAAGTTTGTCGATCATGCCGACCTGGAAGAGCAATGTATTGATGATAGCGCTTTTATCCACCACGTCATTGCGAGGTACGAAGCAATCTCAAGATAGGCAGGCTCGGGTGTGGAGCATGCAGTGGATTGTTCGGAGATTGCTTCGTACCTCGCAATAACGGAACTAGAATTTAATTACCGGCAGGGACTCACCGAGAGGGCCTCCGGCGACATGAAATGATTGACATGTTAGCATAAAAATCGTAGACCTCCGGTCTAAGGTCTAAGAAGACCTACTTTAGTTCTCTACTGTAAACAGCTTCATCAAAGCCAAAGAACAGGAAACCGTCCTTTTCAATGACAGGGCGTTTAATCATGCTGGTTTTTTCTTGTAAAAGTTTAAGTGCATCTGCAGATGTTTTAACGCTGTCCTTAACTGCAGGATCGAGTTGTTTCCAGGTAAGTCCCTGCTTGTTCATAAACTTCTCGTAACCCGCTTTTTCATTCCACTCCTGCAGCTTTTCGGCGCTTACACCCAGTTTTTTAAAATCATGAAACTCGTAAGCTACATTGTTAGACTTGAGCCAGTCCAGGGCTTTTTTAACAGTATTGCAATTTGTTATTCCGTAAACTTTCATGAGGCAAATGTACTTATCGGCCCGATAATTACAGCAGGCAGTAACGCCCTAGGCGGCTAATTGCCTCCTGCGGTCTTTTCCACGTTTACCTGGCTTATTTTCGCCGCCTCTTTAACACCTTCGGTACTGATGTAAAAAGCTCCGGCGGGGTCAAACATCAATCCTTCTACCTGCGGGAATTCCTTTTTATCCACCTCCAGGTAATACTTGGGTTTACCATCGGCAGATAACACCAGCACACGCTGGCTTGGTCCATCGGCAATGTATATATCTTTCGTGGCCGGGTTTACCGCTATTTCTGATGGCCGAATTTCCTTGTGCTTTTTACCTTTTTTATTCGCTTTTACATTATCATCGCAACTGATTACAGGGTCTGCCATATCCAGTGTGTAAACCGGCTGGTTGTTAAACTTGCGTGCGGGCAGGTCAAAACTAAACACCTTTTTCACTTTGCTGCCCCCGGCGCCATCCTTTTGCCCTATTAGCAACCTGTCGTTAGGTGCATCAAAAAACAGGGATTCTATGTTGTCTGTTTCTGTAAGGGGTAGATCGTACTGTTTAACAACTTTGCCTGTAGCGTTTACTTCATACAGCTGCCCGTCAGATCGCATTACAAAAAAAATGTTATGCGCGTAGGCAATGCCTTCGTAGTCGCCATTGTCGCTAAACCTTATTTCGTTGGCGATTTTTTTAGCTTGCAGGTCATATATGTAGATGATGCCTTTTTGATCCTGAACAGCGCAAACCTTGTCTTCTCCCATCCATGCCATGCCTGATATTTCTTTTAGTGACTTGGGCATCTCCCATGTTTTGGCAGCTATCAACTTACCTGCAACACACGAGCTGCTTTCGGCACCAGATTGCTCATCCGACTTGGCTTCTTTATTCTTGCCTTTCTTCTTTTCCTTTTTAGAACCTTTTTTATCCTCTGCGGCAGAGTTACCTCCTAAATGAGAATAAGTTAACGCAGCTATCAGTACCAATATAACTATACCACCGAGGATCATGCCTAATTTGTACTCTTTCATGCTTATTAATGTTGGTATCTACTCCTTTAAGGAGAAATAACCCAGTTTGTTTTATAAAGGAAAGAAACGGCCAACTGATTTACCCCCCTGATTACATACAGGTAATCTCGTCGGCCAGCACATAACGGCAAAACTGTTACCGCCCTTCAGCATACTTCCTGAAGTAACCGCATTCTTTAAGCACTTCTTTGTAATAGTTTGTTGCTGAGTATTTGCTTTTTAGTTCTTTAAAGCGTTCTCCGGCTTCAGGCATATCGTCCTCCGCTTCATAATTTTCATCATTGGCAAAGTGCTCATTGTACTGGCGGTTTCGTTCGCATTTGCTCAGCAGGAATACGAGTTTTGCTTTTTGTTCGTTACCCGGAGCGTTGGCCAAAGCTATTTTGTAATACTTTTCGGCAATGTTGGGCGAGGTAAAGTAATCGCGGTAATCTTTGTCATACAGATCAGGCTGGTAAGCATACCCGGTGAGCTCTGTTTGGAAGAACACGCGCGAGTTGCCATAATGCGTGATATTGTAATAAGCGTTACCAAGCTTTAAGGCGGCATTGTACTTGTTTTTTCCGGAGCGAAGATCTTCCTTAAGCTGCTGTATAACCTGTAAAAACTTTAAGGAGGTGTAGTTTGCGTTGGACTCGTTAGCATCACAATCGTGGCAGTCGTTCAACCTGCTGGTGAACGGATCAGCGGGTAGTTTACCCAAACCTGCATCTTTGGCTTTTATCATGAACTTTAGCGCAGAGCCAATATCTTCTTTGTAGGTGGCAATTAGCGCCTGGTGGTAATACAGCTGCTCGTACTTAACGGGAGAGTACCGGGCCATGGCTTTTTCGAAAGGCGATTTATTTACTTTAAGAAGCTGTTTTTCCAATGAATCAACACTAATACTGTCGGTGTAAATGTGCGGTACCTCCTTAAAAAAGTTGGCTTTAACGAACTGGTGTTGTTTAATGTACAGGTTACCAATCTCGTTCTTCATCCATTCGATGGCGTTCTGAAACCTTAGTGCTTTAACGGCCGTTTTATTATCACGCAGATTGGCAAGCCAGTTCAGCGGTTCTACGAGGTAGTTCTCTACACCGGCATCCATATGCTTTGCAGAGCGTACATACAATAAAATGCTGAGCAGCTTGTATTGCGCTGTTACCTCGCTGTTACCAACAGGCAACTCGTTTTTGGCAAGGGCGTAATATTTTTGCGCACGTTTTACGTCGTAATGTAAGTAGTGGAGGTAGCCCGCCGCCATGTGCCAATAATACGGCTTGCTAATACCTTTAATTGCCGATATTGAGTCTACCAGGCGTAAGCCACGGTCGTTTGCCAAACTTTGCTGGCGGGCTTTGATCAAAGCTTTATTGTAGGCAGCTTCCCGCGCGGCAGCGTTCTTTTCATCGGTTAACTTAACTGAAGCAGGATCGTTATTAAATGGGAATACGGGTTGATAGTCGAGCTTGCTCTCGTCCACTTTGGCGTCGCCGGCTTCCTCTTCGGCCATGTTTACCAAACGGCTAAGCAGCAGATCCAGCTTTTCCGATCCGGGGTTGATAGCGGCTATCTCTTTAATTGCACGGGCGGCATCGTTATTTATACCCAGCAGATGCCAAAGGGTAATGCGTTCTTCGGGTGTTTTAGCCAGTTTAAGTGTTTGGCGCCAGTCCGCTTCTTCCTGCGGGTGAAAGCTCCACTCGCTGGGTAGGTACATTTGCCAGGTATAGTTGTAGCACAAGCTATAATGATAATTAGCGTGCGCGTAATCCTTTTGGGCATACTCCGCACCTGCCAGATAACCAAGTGTACGGTAATACAACAAATTGCGCGGAAACTCTTTCTCGTACTTGTAAAACGCCGGTTTTACGCTATTGCCTGTGGTGTCGCTAAAGTATTGGTTACGCACCAGCTGAAACCACAACCGCTGCCTGATGAATTTGTTTTTAAAGGTTGCCAACGCGCGGTTTATCCGTCCCTCAATATTAGCTGCCGGCTGCTTATGTGGCACCTTTTCATACCAGTAATCAACATCCTGCACGGCGTAGCTTTCGCAATCCTTAGAAAGTGGCAGGTAATTAAAAAACGTTTTGCCGCGACCATCAAGCCGGGTGGCTACACGTTTATAAAGCGAATCAGCCCTGCGTGTATTAGCCTTAAAAAGCAGGAAGTTGATTTGCGCAGCACTTAACTGCTGGCCAAGGTACTGCTGCCATTCGGCGACTACCAAGTCGTTATACCTCCTGTTGTTATCGCCTATAGGACCAACATCATAACCATAATACCGATTGTAACCGTCGTAAAAAAATGGGGTGTAATGCTTATTAACAAAATATTCCGGCGCAAATACCGAGTTGTTATCATCATAATCGATATCTGCACAAGCCCAAACAAGGCCTGCTCCTGAAATGAACAGGATGCTAAAAATGATCAGCGATAGTGTTGAGGGCGTTTGAAGTAAACGCAGGCGGACCGATGTTAGATAACTCATAAAATATCAATATCCTGTTTGGCAGCGCCGCTAATTTACCAGATAGTTGCTTAGCAGCTTCTTCCAGGGTGTTCAGGTTAGTTTCTTCAAGCTTAAAAGTATCGTTTTGTTTTATATAAATGCCTTTAAAAAAAAATGATGTTGTTGCTTTAAAATCATTTTGGCCGACGCGGATGAAGTTAGCGCTCCCCTGCAGATCAGCCCGGGTTATTTTAGCATATAAGTTTACAATGCGGCCGGCGCGGCTTTGCACAGTCCAGGAAAAGACGGGGAGCGCTACATCCAACTGCAGCGGATAACTGCCTATGCGTGCGAGATATCGTGCGGCATCTTTTTCGTTATAAATAGAGTTCGCCTGTATTCCTACGCCTACTTTGCCCATGTTATAAAACATCAGCACGCCGCGGTCTGCAGGAGGCACACCGGTGCGCTCGCGGTATTTTACCTGGTGCAGCCGAATGGTTACCTGCAGGCTGCAATGCGCATGTTTTTTTAGTGCCTGCAAATAAGTGAAGTACTTTTCGCGCGTGGCATCTGTCCAGTCGCAGTCTATCTGCACGGCTTTATAATTGATGTGGTTTCGTGAGGCGATAAGCGATATTAAACGCGCACTTTTGTAAGCAAGGCTATCCACATTGCTCAACGGTGTTTGAAGAAAAGCCTGATTGGTGATAAACACCACAGGCGTGACATCTATGTTTTTAAGCGAAGTACTGATGCGAAGTGAAGCATTAGGAATAACTTGTTGACGGCGAGAATCCCACTTGATATCAAAAAACCGCAGGTAGAGGCGGTTATCTGCTGTTCGCTTAAGCAGATCCTGCTGACCGGAGTTGAGCGCGAAATTAATTCTCCAGTAATAGAACGCTGCTTTAGGAGGACCTTCCTGCCTGCAAGTACAAAACAGCAAGCAACAAACCGCGATAAAAGCTACCCTGCGAACTAACGATAATGAAACAACAGTCATATCAGCCCGCAAGATAGTAAAGCAAATTTAAGCCAGTGGTTTAATTCCTTGATCCGCCGCTGCTGGTATCATCGTTGTTGATACCGCGCTGGTTCTTTTTAATACTGCTGTTAAGCTTTCCAAACTTGTAGTTTACACCTACGCCGAATGTCCTGTAGAAATTGTAGTTGTAAGAATAGTTCGTAAAGTCTTTGGTACGGGTAGAGAAATCGACCTTGAAGAACTCTTTGAAAGGGCTATTAACATACACCGAAACATTCAGCTTCTTGTTCAGGAACTCCTTAGAGCCGTTGAAGCCATAGCCGAACCAGTAGTTATCTGTACCCTGCAACAACACGTAACGGCTGTCAAAACTGATGTTAAGGCCTACACGATATCCATCGTCAAACTTGTAACTGGCATAGCTGAACACGTGGCCCTGGTAGCCATTGTTCTTGAACAGTTCGCCTCCGTAATAGCCTTCCAGCCAGATGTGCAGTAATTCGGCATTCATATTCACGTTGAACTTTGGCGTGATAGGATAATTAGTATTGAGGTCCAGCCCTAGTGTTTTGTTCTTGCCTACGTTTGCATAAGTAGTGGTGGTAACAATACCGTTCACGCTGGATAAGTTTTGTATGGTATTGTTAGCAAATGAATAGCTGGCACTCAGGTTGAACGATCCTTTCGAGAAGTTGCCGTAACTCAGTTCGAAGTTGTTGTTTACCGAGGGGCGAAGGTTGGGATTACCTGTATTTATGTAATTAGGGTTCGACCGATCTGTAAACGGGTTCAACTGGTAAATGCCCGGGCGCTGTATACGCTGCGTAAATCCAAAAGTTAAGCTACTGCTTTTTAAGCTACGCTGCAGCGAGAACGATGGCACCACGTTGGTGAAGTTTTGATCGAGATTGGTTGAGGTTGATGTAAAATCAGCGTTGATGTTGGTGCGTTCGTAACGAACACCGCCCTTCAGGCTCCACTTCGCAAATTTTAATGTATAAGAGTTGTAAATGCTGTATACATCCTGGTGGTAGTTAAAGTCATTGTCTTGGGTAGGGTCCGGAACATAGGTGTTACTTGTTGCGTCAAATACATCCGTATGAAAACTGCTGAAGCTTTTACGGTTAATGGCCTTACCGCCGGCCTCTATGGTCACTACTTTCAACGGGTGTATATAGTCAAGCTGAGTCGTGTGCTCTTTAGTTCCTGCCGAGTTAAACTGATTGTAATCTACCGCATTGCCAGGGCTTACCATATTATTGGTGCCGTTATCATTGTCGCTATACTTGTACGACGCGGTAAGTAACCTGTCTTTATTGCCCTTAAAACCGCGCTGATAATTTACGCCAAAGTCCTTGCCGTTAAACTTGCCATCGTTATTATTGGTGTTAATGTACTTTGATTGCACACCATTATCGTTCTGTTCGGTGTTGGTGGTACTCTCGCTGTTGTTAGAGTTTTTATAATAGTTGAACTGTCCGGTAATGAGATTGAGTGAATCTGCTTCGAAACTTAATTCTGTACTTACATAAGTGTTCTTGCCGCCGTTGCGCCTGCTGCCATTCTGCTCAATAAAGGACGGTGTGTTTAAGAAATCCGTCCGGTTATAAAAATCAGCCGAGCGCGGCCGACGCTCTCCCGTGCCGGTAAAACCGCTAAGCCCGAACTTACCCTGCTTTACGGTTAAGTTAGCGTTAGCGCGGTAACCAAAAACACTATTGTAGTTGCTGTTTAACGATCCGTTGTAACCCTGGTCGGCATTCTTCTGTGTGATGATATTTATAATACCTGCTAAACCTTCCGCATCATACTTGGCGGGCGGGGTGGTGATAACCTCTATCTTTACAATGTTGGTACCCGGCATCGCTTTCAAGATATCCGACGGATTTCGCGCCATAATAGCTGATTCTTTACCGTTCAGCAATATCTTATAGTTGCCGCTGCCACGCAGCTTTATGGCATCATTAGCATCTACTGACAGTAAGGGTACTTTGCGGATCATGTCCAGTGCCGACAGGGTTTTACTTTCCGGATCGGCGAGTACATCATAACTCAACCGGTCTACCTCCTGTTTCATTAGCGGACGGGCAGCTGTAACCGAAACTTCTTTTAATTGCTTGCTGGATGGTGCTATCATCACCTTACCGAGGTTAACGGTTATGCCGCCTTTTACATCAATTACTTTGGTGGCGTAGCCGATAGATATAAGCGAAAGTTTGTAGGCTTTAGCCGGCAGGTTACTAAGTTCAAAGGAGCCGTCATCTTTACTAAGCGTGCTTTTTACCGGGGCATTTGTTGCTGCATCAGAGAGGGCAACAGTTGCATATCCTAAAGGCTTGTTAGCTGCGGAATCTATTACAATCCCTTTAATGGTTATTTGCTGTGAAGTTTGGGCAAAAGAGGCTGCACATAATAAACAGCAAATAGCTGCCAGTAAAAGTCTTCTCATTTAATAGATGTTTAGGTTAAAAGACGCACAAAAATAGCCTTCGTTACACCTAAAAGAAGCATTTAACAATTATTTAACTAAGCTTTTAGGTAACAAGCTTGTTACCATGAACCAGATGTTGTTATTAGCACGTACTTATTATCTTCGAAAACCAATTTATAAATTGCTAAAAGTATGGGTGCCTGGAGTGCTGCAATTTTAGGGAACGATACATCCTGCGAAGTTTACGAACGCTTCATAGAACTTTACAATTCAGGTTACGACCCGGGAAGCATTTCTGCAATAGTTTTAAAAGAACAACAAGAAAATCTAGAATATGATCGTACAAACGTTTGGCTTGCGCTAGCGTTGGCATGCTGGGAGTGCAAAGTGTTAACCGCCCAAATTCTTAAAGAGGTAGAAGTTATTGTAGATACTGGCGAGGACATCAGGTACAACGAAGGCCTGGATGCAGGAGCAGGTTTTCTTAAAGAAAGAAAACGAGTATTGGTTAATTTTGTAAAAAAGCTCTCAGTAGAAAAAAGTAAGCCTCGGCTGAAAAAAAAAGACCCTGTTAAAATAGAAAGTGTTTTTTGCGCCGGAATGTGTTTAACATACCAAAATCAACAGAAAAAATATATAGGCATATACATTACCAGATCCGAACACTTTAAAAATAAAGGAAGTATCTCATTTTGGCTTTTAAACTTTGAATCAGCTCAACTGCCTTTGATGCAAACATTTTTGGAAGCGAGACCGATAGGTTTAAAAGAATTAGGACCCGAATGGACAAGCAGGCGCTACATGGGTCATCACACAGAAATATCCTATACAAAGGATTCTAAAGCTGCTTTTTTCCAAAATGTACCAGCGTTGCTACATTTGGTAGGAAAACTTCCGGCATACGATGATAGCGTTACAAATAATAGCAAGTGGCATTATATGGATCTTTATAATCCAGATAGTATTATAACTGAAATAGAACTGATACGTACAGAATGGGCGACGCTTTCGCCAGCGACCTTAACCCTTGGTAAATTGCTTAAGATAGCCGGCGTAAGTTAACTGCACAGGCCGGTTACTTATTAAACTTAGTCATCGTTAACTCTGTACCTATAGTACAAAAGCTTTTGACCATTTCAATAGACCGGTCTATTAGCGCGGGGAGCTCGGGGAGTTCGTCTTTATCAAAACCACTTAACACATAATCCACCTGGCGGCCTTTAGGGTAGTTGTCACTGATGCCAAAACGCAGGCGCGCATAGTTGTTGTGCCCAAGTGTGGCTTCAATATTTTTTAAACCGTTGTGGCCGGCAGCACTGCCCTTGGGCTTTAGCCGTAGTGTACCTAATGGTAAAGCCAGGTCGTCCACAATCACCAACACGTTCTCTACAGGTATCTTAAGCTCTTTCATCCAGTGGTTAAGGGCCTTACCACTAAGGTTCATGTAAGTTGTTGGCTTAATAAGGCACAGGGTACGGCTTTTATAGTTCACCTCGGTGTAATATGCCAGGCGCATGTTGTAAAACTTTGCGCTTTCTTGCTTAGCCATTTCGTCCAGCACCATAAAACCAATATTGTGCCGGGTATCGGCATATTCCGGGCCTATATTGCCTAATCCTACAATTAAGTATTTCATAACCGGTTCGCCCGCTTGCTTTACTATGGGCCGTGTAGCAGTGGGTGTTTGTTTCTTAAGATATTTACTAAAGTAGGGTTTAAAGCCCATCTTGTTTTTGCGGCAAAAGTAATGATTTTCTTTCGACTCCCCCTGCCTACTCTCTCCCCGGCTTGGAGAGGGTGCAATCGGCCTGTTTTATTTGTTATTCTCTAATGCAGGTCGCCTGTAGTGGATAAAGATTGGCGATTATGGCTACAGGGTAAGTAAAAAAAGCGACAGGCATATACCTGTCGCTCTAATTCCCTTAGGTTCCCCCTTTAGGGGGTTAGGGGGTAATTATTTCTTACCAGAAGCAGCTTCCTGCTCTGCCTGGCGTAATGCACGTGAAGTAGTTACAGACACAATGGTATCTTCCTGTGCGTTAGTGATAGTAAGGTTAGGAACCTTAACGTCGCTTACGCGTACAGATTTACCAACTTCCAGTTCGTCAATAGCAACTTCAATGTTGTCCAGGTGATCTTTTGGCAACGCTTTTACGCGCAGTTTGCGTAACTTTTGTACCAGTTTACCACCAACCTTAACACCAGGAGAAGTACCTGTTAATTTTACAGGGATCTCGATAGTTACCGGTTTGTTCTCATCTAACTGTAAGAAGTCGATGTGGATAAGCTGTTCTGTCAACGGATGAAACTGGGCATCCTTAATGATGGCCTGAGTTGTTGTACCGTCTACTGTGATGTCGATGAATTGAACAACCGGAGTATAAATCACGGCTCTCAAATCAGCTGCGGACACAGAAAAGTGGGTTTGGGTAGCCCCACCGTAAAGCACTGCAGGCACTAAGCCCTGGTAACGCAGCTCTTTCGCGTCTCTTTTCCCTACGTTCTCTCTTGGAGAACCGCTAATAGCAATTGATTTCATTATTATTTATTATTCAAAGCCACACCAACACGGTATGGATATTTTTAATCTCTTTTAGTCTACCCTGAACAACTGGCTTATAGAACCGTGCTCATTTACATTCACTATCGCTTTCGCGAAAAGATCAGCGGTAGATAATACCCTTATTTTAGAGCTTTGCTGCTTTAACGGAATGGTATCTGTTACGATAAGCTCCGTTAAGGCGGAGTTCTCGATAGTTTCGTATGCCTTACCCGATAACACTGGGTGCGTACATACCGCTCTTACCGACTTTGCACCGCGCTCCATGATTAGGCCAGCTGCTTTAGCCAGTGTACCTGCCGTGTCGCAAATGTCATCTATCAGCACAATGTCCTGACCGGTAACATCACCAATTATGGTCATGCTTTCTATCTCGTTTGCCCGCTTTCTGCGTTTATCGCAGATAACAACTTCGGCGTTAAAGAACTTCGCAAAACCACGTGCCCTGTAAGATCCACCCATGTCTGGCGAAGCAATGGTTAAATTACCTAAGCCAAGGCTTTTTATATATGGAACAAAAATGATAGATGCATCCAGGTGATCTACAGGAACGTCAAAAAACGCCTGTATCTGCGCTGCGTGCAGGTCCATCGTCATAATACGGTTAATACCCGCAGCCACCAACAGGTTAGCCACCAGTTTAGAACCAATAGCCACTCGTGGCTTATCTTTCCTGTCCTGCCTTGCCAAACCAAAGTAAGGTATTACTGCTGTAATGTAATGTGCAGATGCACGGCGCGCGGCATCTACCATCATCAGCAGTTCCATAAGGTTATCTGTTGGCTGGTGAGTGCTCTGTATCAGGAAAACATCGCATCCGCGAATACTTTCGTTAAAATGCGGCTGAAACTCGCCGTCGCTAAAACGTGAAAGAACTACATCGCCCAGGGGCTGGCCATAAGCATCAGCTATCTTGTCAGATAACTCTTTAGAACCAGAACCTGCAAAAAGCTTAACGGTATTAAACTGTAAAGGCATCTTTATTTACGATTTAGATTAAGAGCAATGTTAATCCTTATAATCTCAAACCCCTATAAAAAACTTCGGATTTCTTATTTTCAAGAGGTGCGTCCTGCATTGAAAATTCGAAATCCGAAATCATTTACTGTTGCCCGACCAGGATTCGAACCTAGACAAACGGTACCAAAAACCGTCGTACTACCATTATACTATCAGGCAATCTCCTTTGGCTAGCAAGCTCTCCGAAAAGGAATGCAAATATAAGACGATTTTTTACACTTCAAAAGCAAAATGTAAAAAAGTATTGCAGCCTTGTTTCAAGCGTTAAAAAGTGTTAATGTACCTTAAACATCCTGATACTTTTACTACTTTCGAAACTTCAAAAAACCTATCGTACAGCAAACGAGCTATGGACTATAAAAAGATAAATAACATTTTTGGCTGGGCTGCTTTTGCAATAGCCTCATTAACATACATTTTAACGCTTGAACCTTCTACCAGCTTCTGGGACTGCGGCGAGTTCATCGCTTGTATATTCAGGTTGCAGGTAGCCCACCAACCGGGTGCACCTTTGTTTACCATGATAGGTAAAGCATTCTCGCTGTTATCTATGGGTGATAACAACAAAGTGGCGTACTTCACCAACTTCTCCTCGGCACTGGCAAGTGGTGCTACTATTTTGTTTTTGTTTTGGACCATCACCGCACTTGCCAAAAAGCTATTGGTAAAGGCCGGCGAAGAAATGACCACTACCCAGGTTATTCTAATAATAGGATCGGGTTTGGTAGGTGCATTGGCATATACTTTTTCAGACACCTTCTGGTTCTCGGCTGTAGAGTCTGAGGTTTACGCGCAATCCTCACTTTGTACTGCTGTAGTTTTCTGGGCAATATTAAAGTGGGAAGCGCATGCCGACGAGCCATACGCAGACAGATGGATTGTTTTTATCGCCTACGTAATGGGGCTTTCCATCGGTATCCACTTATTAAACTTATTGGTGATACCAGCAATAGGGCTTATCATCTATTTCAAGAGAGCTAAAAATGTCACTACCGGCGGCACCATTGGTGCGTTTGCGTTAAGCATTGTAATACTCGCCGTAGTACTTTGGGGTGTTATTCAGTTCACCGTTAAAGGTGCGGCTTTCTCTGACCTATTCTTTGTGAATACCCTGGGCATGGGTTTCGGGACCGGCGCAATAATCTTCTTCCTTCTGGTTGCAGCAGCCTTAGTGACAGGGATATACTTTACAGTTAAGCCATCTAACATTTTAATTATTATATCTGCTGTTTGCTTTGTTCTGCTGCTAACGTTTAGCGCCGGCATAGCAGGTTTCATGGGTGCAGCTGTTACAATTGCTTTACTAGAGTATGTGGTTAAGATACGTACTCGCCGTGCCGTACTTAATATGGTGCTGATATCGGCAGTGTTTATCCTGTTCGGTTACAGTTCTTTTGTAATGATCGTTATCCGTGCTAAGGCCAGCCCTAACCTTAACAACAGTAACCCGCAGGATGCTTTTTCTCTTAACAGCTACCTTAACCGAGACCAATATGGCGAAACACCTTTGTTATACGGCGAGTTTTTTGATGGTAAGCCGGTAGAGCAAACCGATGGCGCTACGATATGGCGTCGCGGCGAAAAGAAATATGAAGTTGCCGGCAAAAAGCTGAATACCACCTATGACCACATGACGCTGTTCCCCCGCATGTTCAGCCAGAAACCTAACCACCCGGAATTCTACCGTGATTGGATGAAGATGGGTCCACAGGATAGCCCTACGATGGGTACCAACCTTGGGTTCTTTGCAAGCTGGCAGATCAGCCAGATGTACACCCGTTACTTCATGTGGAACTTTGCAGGCCGGGCCAATGACCTGGACGGGCAGACCAACGGTATTGATGGCAGCTGGATAAGCGGGGTTAACTTTGGTAAAGAATTGCCTAAATCTGTAACCACAAGCAATGCTTACAACCGCCTGTACTTTCTGCCGCTTATTATAGGTTTATTGGGTATGATCTACCATTTCCGCCGCAACCAGCAGGATGCAGGTGTGGTATTGGTATTGTTCTTCTTTACAGGCCTGGCAATTGTGCTTTACCTTAACCAGGACCCGCTGCAGCCGCGCGAGCGTGACTACGCTTATGCGGGCTCGTTCTATGCTTTTGCAATATGGATAGGCCTTGGTGTGCTCATGATTGCCGAGCTTATCAGCAAAGCGCTTAACCCTAAAGTAGCTGCAACTGTGGCTACCGCTGCTTGTTTGCTGGCTGCTCCGGTACTTATGGCCAGCCAGGAGTGGGACGATCATGACCGCTCTACTAAGCTTACGCCGCACGATATGGCGTACAACTACCTTAATTCCTGCGCGCCAAATGCTATACTGTTTTGCTTCGCAGATAACGACACCTATCCCCTCTGGTATATACAGGAAGTTGAAGGTGTTCGCCCGGATGTGCGTATTGTAAACCTCAGTTTACTGGGTACAGACTGGTATATCAAGCAAATGAAGCAAAAAATGAATGCTTCTGACCCATTGCCTATCAGCATGCCTTACGATAAATTTAAGATGGGTGTGCGCGATGTAATTTATTTTGAAGACAGGCAACTCCCGGGTTCAACCGAGTTAAAAGACATCTTCAACTTTATTACCTCAGATGATCCGCAGACCAAGCTTCCGCTGGAGAATGGCGAAACCACCAACTATTTGCCTACAAAAAATCTGAAAATAACAGTAAATGCAGATGAGGTGATAAAAGCTGGCGCCGTGCCTGCATCTATGCGCGACCGTATTGCTCCTGAACTTGATTTCACCTACCCAGGCAAATGGGTGACCAAAGACAACCTGGCCATTATGGATATACTTACCCATAACAACTGGAAACGTCCGGTTTATTTCACCGTTACTGCCGGCAACGAGAACATGCTAGGTCTGGACAAATACATGTATAACGAAGGCTTTGCTTTCCGCCTGTTACCGCTTAAGCCTGATACTACTATACAGCCCCTGGAAGCTACTAATACCATGGTGATGTACAATAACATGATGAACAAGTTCAAGTTCGGCCAGATGAAAACGGCTAAAAACCTTGATAATACATCCACTACCCTATTCTATCCGCTGGTTACGCGTATGTATGCAGATCTTGCTGATAACATGATGCGGGAAGGGCATCCAGATATGGCAAAAAGCGCGCTGAAGAAGTACGCCGACAATATGCCTGAGAATATTACATCTCCCGAGTTAGCTATCCGCAAGTATTATATGCTGCAAACAGCATTTCATGCCGGTGATACAGCTTTCGGCCTTAAACTGATGAAGACCCTTGATGACTATATCATGGATCAGTTGAAGTACAACTACGCGGTTTATCAACAAGATAGCAATAATGTAGATGTAAGGTCCGTACAGTTAGCGCTATCAATGCTCAATGGCATGAACGGTGTAGCAAAAAGCGTAAACCAAACACAATGGGCTACTCAAACTGATGCGCAACTGAAAGATTACAGCACCAAGTTTGGCGGGTTGCAGGCACCGCAACAATAGCATTCGCATAAAACAATCTAACTGCCGGTACATGTGTACCGGCCTTTTTTATGTCCGCAAAATTCATCTTTTGTTGAGGTAACAAATGCTACCTGCCAGTATCTAAATACAAAGTGTGCTATGAAAACCTTCTACAAAATATATCTGGCCGTCCTGCTTTTACCTGCTTACAACCTGGTTCATGCTCAGGGCAAGGCTGCTATTATCGACACATTGATGCAACGCACACATCGTTTAGGCTTATTTAATGGTAACATACTGGTGATTGATCACGGCAAAAAGGTTTACCAAAATGCCATTGGACAGGCAGACACAACGGGCAAGGTAAAACTCACCAGCGAATACCGCTTTCATATTGGCTCTATAGCAAAGGAATTTAACGCAGTAGGCATTATGATGCTGAAAGAACAAGGCAAACTCAGTCTTGACGACAAGGTGTCCAAGTACTTGCCGCAATTGCCTGCATGGGCAAATACCATCAGCATCAAAAATCTGCTTCAGTATACCAGCGGTGTTCCTGATGTAAAGTGGAAAACAGTTAAGAGCGATGCTGATAACATGGACGACCTCACGAAAGTGCAGCAACTGGATTTTGAGCCTGGTACAAAATACGCCTACAATAACAACAACGTTTTCCTGCAACGGCGCATTATCGAAAAAATAACAGGACTTAGTTTTAACCGCTTTGTTGAGGAGAAACTGCTAAAGCCTGCAGGAATGTCAACAGCTGTAGTAGATCCAAACGAGAACACTCCTTTAATGGCAGTATCATACAACAACAATAACCGACCGGGATCTTTTTTCTATCCGATAACCGGATGGACAGCCGTTACACTTGCCGACTTCTATAAATGGGAACAGGCATTAGAACGGTTTAAATTAATAAGCCCTGCATCAACGCAAATACTCCTGACACCATTTGCTCCGGGCAAGCAGTGTGGTTTAGGTGGAGGCAGCATGCAAAACAATAAGCTGATACACCACCAGCACGACGGCATTAGTATTAATTACCAGGCATTAGTGGTTGCTGATCCGCTTAAAGGCCGTACTGTTATCCTGATGAGCAATAACAAACAAAATAATGTCTATGACATTAACAATGCGCTGCAGGACATATTAGATGGCAAAGCTTATGTACAACCTAAACGTCCTGTAATCAGTGACTATCAACAGCAACTTGCAACAATGACTGGTGAGCAGGTAATTGTGCTATTGAAAGACCTGAACGTTAGATATCCGGAAAAATACGACGTCAGCAGTGAAAAAGGAATAAACGAGGTAGGCTACGCCCTGATGAATAACAAACGGTTGGATGCCGCAATTGATCTTTTCAGGTACAACATCGAGCTGCATCCAAATTCAGGAAATGCTTACGATAGCCTCGGTGAAGCCTACTACAATAAAGGTGACAAGCAAAATGCACTCAAGAATTATAAGCGCTCATTACAGTTAGATCCAACCAACACCACTGCTAAAACTATCATAGCTGAACTAGAAAAGTAATATGGTTAACTAGCGTTATCATAACGCTCACCCCAAAGTTCCGGCATTTCACCACATTTATTTTCCAGGTTCAACATGTATGCTTTCATTTGAAACATAATGAAAGCATACCTTCGTAAATTCCACATCTATTGGTTACAACACTTCGCCCTGGTATGGCTTGTAACCAACATTTTCAACCTTGTAAACTACGCCTATAAGCTAAGTATCTGGGGGCCGATGACACTGAATACAGATGGCACACCAATAACGCTTTGGCAGATGTTTGTTATACACAACTTTCAAAAGCCCGATTACCTGTACCTGCTACTATTTACGTTTCTGGTAGAGCTAAACTACAGGTATACTTTCAAGAGATATAATCTCGCAATATTTGTCGGTGTGGCAATTATAGTTGCTGCGATTGGTACCGCTACCTCGCTTTACCTTAGCACCAATGGTTTCCAGAACAAATATCCCACAAACCTCTTTGAGCCCTGGACTGCAGCTGCCATCTATGCCGTTTTTTACGGATTGATACGAGAATTCTTCTATCAACGCCTATATAGACTTAAAGTAAGGGTGGAGCGATCGGAAACCGAGCTGAACAGCCTGAAGCAGCAGCTTAACCCCCACTTTCTGTTTAATACCCTTAACTACTTATATGGCACCGCTCTGCAAGAAAAAGCAGAACGCACAGCCGAAGGTATAGACATGGTAGCCGCAATGATGCGCTACACCGTAGCTGGTGTACAAGAAACATTTGTGCCACTTAATGAAGAGATACAGTTTATCCGGAACTATATAAGCCTCCAAAAGTTAAGGTTGCCGGCTGGTACGGCTCAGCAAGTAAAAATTAATATCGACGTACCTGACAGCGCAATCCAAATAGCACCTATGCTGCTGCTGCCCTTCATTGAAAACGCTTTTAAGTACGGCATCAGCAACGATCAAGCGAGTACCATCGAAGTAGATGTCGGCTTACATGAAAATTCCTTAGGAGCAATAATAACCAATACCATTGCTCAAGGAGCCCCTCATGTAAAAGGTACCAGAAGCGGAATTGATACTTGCAAAAAAAGATTGGAACTTTTATACCCTGAATCGCATACGTTGAAAATAATGCCAACTCCAACCAGCTATAGTGTAAATCTCCTTATCAGTCTCAAACAATAATCAACCCTAAATTCAAAACTCATGAAAAGATCGTTTATCATCTTAATGGCATTGCTATGCGCTTTACCGGGCGTTTGCCAGCAACTTAGTTCGTCCAGCAACTTTACAATCAGCCTCACAGCTAACAAAGTAGCACCGGGAACAAAACTGTACCTGTTGTATCAAACAGATGGTAGCAAGTTCGTGGATTCTGCCATGCTGATAAAAGGTTGCTATCATCTATCTGGCAACATAACCAAACCCATTCGGGCAACAATGGTATTGGACATCCATAATAAGGGGTTACAGACATTACTTAGAAAGCGGCAGCTAACGAGCGATGTATTACAGTTCTATATCCACCCTGGCATCATTAAAGCAACAATAGGCAACACACTTGCCGAAACAACATTTATCCAGTCGAACATTAATAAAGACTTTGCGATACTCAAGGCAAGCCTCAAAACCATCTTTGATCGCGAGAAAGAGATCAGCAGCAGGTTAGTTGCCGAGCAGGATACTGCTAAACTAAAGCCGCTTGAAAAAACATACGACAGTTTGAAAATAGTACGTATGCCAATATTAAAAGCGTTTATCACTGGCCATCCAAACAGCTATATATCTCTTGTTGCATTACAGGAATACTACAGCCGATTGCAAGCCGCCGACAATTACAACCTTACACAAGCACATCTTAATGAAAGCAAAAGTATGTTTAGCAACCTTGCAGCCTCTGTTCAAAACACAACAGACGGAAAGCAATTTGCGCGTCAGTTTGCTAACGTAACACGCTTAGCAGAAGGTACAGTTGCTCCTGAGTTTTCCCAACCCGATGAAAACGGTTTTCAGGTAAGGCTATCATCTTATAGAGGGAAATACGTTTTGCTTAACTTCTGGGCGTCCTGGTGTGGTCCATGCAGGCAGGAAAGCCCACAGCTGGTGAAATTATACAACCAATTTTCAAGCAAAAACTTTGCTATATTGGGCATATCACTGGATGATAAAGAAGGCCGAAAGGCATGGCTGAATGCGATTAAAGTGGATGGTTTGCAATGGACACAAGTAAGCGACTTAAAGCACTGGGATAACGATGTAGTAAAACTATACTCAATCGCAGCCATCCCTCAGAATATTTTGATAGATCCGGATGGCAGAATAATAGCCAACGGCATATCTGTAGAAGATCTAAGAATTAAGTTGAACCAGCTTTTGCTTGCAAAATGATTGATGCTATTGCTATAGACGACGAACCAGTGGCGCTTGATATCATCAGGATGCATACCGAAAAAATCCCGTTTGTAAATCTGCAGAACACCTTTGGAAGTGCGACAGCAGCACTAACCTTTTTGCAAGAAAATACCGGCGTTAGCCTGATCTTCCTCGACATTAACATGCCAGGAATGAGCGGACTGGAGTTTGCCGCTCTTGCGCCGGCAGGTGTCCAGATCATTTTTACCACAGCACATGCCGATTATGCAGTTGCAGGTTTTGACATGGCGATAACCGACTTCCTGCTCAAGCCGATTAACTACAACCGCTTTTTGCAGGCCTGCACCCTTGCACTTAATCGTGCAGAGAACAAGGTTAAGCCCGATAACAACATACTTTTTGTAAAGGACGGGTACAAATTCGTTAAAATAGATCTGGCAAAACTCCTCTATGTAAAAGCCCACGATAACTACTTAAATCTCGTTGAGCCGGATAAGCAAACTTTAGTAAGGATGACGTTACAGGAGTTATCACGAAAGTTACCGTCCAGCTTTGCTAAGGTGCACAAATCATATGTCGTGAATACAGTTTTAATAGATCATCTGGAAAGTCACCAACTCACAATAGCTGGCATTAAGATCCCCATAGCCAAGACTTTCTTAGAAGACCTTAAAAAAAAATTATTTATAGGTTGATAACAAAAACGGCCTCCCAATTGGGAAGCCGTCCTTTATATTGTTGCTTTTGAATTATGCTCCTGCAAGGGCCGCAGCACCACTCACAATTTCGGTAAGCTCTGTAGTGATAGCTGCCTGGCGTGCCTGGTTGTAAGACAACTTCAGTGCTTTCAAAAGTTCACCGGCATTTTCAGTCGCCTTATCCATTGCTGTCATACGCGCGCCGTGTTCAGATGCGTTAGAATCAAGCACCGCACGGTATAACTGTATTTTGATGTTCTTAGGGATAAGCTGCTCTACAATCTCTTCTTTCGATGGCTCAAGTATATAATCAACTTGTGCGGGGTTCACCTTGTCCTTAGCTTTAAATGCATCGGCTTTGGCTTCAGGCTTTTCGTCTGCCTTCGGCACCGGTAATAATTGTTCGGTGATCAGGTACTGTACAGCCGCATTACGGAAGTGGTTATATACAAGCTCCACACGGTCGTAGTCACCGTTAACAAATCCCTTCATTACCTCTTCAGTTATTTTTGATGTATTCTCAAAGTTCAGCGCAAGGTACAAGTCGTTGTTGTTGCCAATTACATTGTACTTACGACGCTGATAGTAATCCTGAGATTTCTTACCTATAGAAACTATAGAAACATTACCAGCCTTCATCTGCTCGCTGTATTTCTCAGCAATAAGCGCGTTAGCCGCCTTAATAACGTTACTATTAAAAGCACCTGCCAAACCGCGGTTAGACGATACTACAACAACCAATACACGCACAGGCTCGCGGTCCTGCAGGTATGGTGATGCGCCGTCTTCCAGACTTGATGACAAGTTGGATAGCAGATCCTTCAACTTATTTGCGTAAGGGCGTAATTGTATAATAGCGTCGGTAGCTCTTCTCAGCTTAGCCGCCGAAACCATTTTCATGGCTTTAGTGATCTGCTGCGTGGAGTTTACCGATACTATCCTGTTTCTTACTTCTTTTAAATTAGCCATTCTCTTTTATGAGCGGTTAATGGGAAGCAGTAAACAGTAAGCAATTCACTTACTATTTACTGCGTATGTTTCATTATTAGTATTTACCTGCAAGCTCTTTAGCAACTGTTTCCAGTACGCCTGTGAGCTGGTCATCAAACTTACCTGCTTTAAGAGCAGCAAGTACTTCAGGGTGACGTAGCTCCAGTTGGCTGGTGTACTCGCTTTCAAACTCCCTTATTTTGTTTACAGGTACATTACGCATTAGGTTCTTGGTACCCAGGTAAATAATAGCTACCTGTTTCTCTACAGATACCGGTGAATACTGGCCTTGCTTAAGTATCTCGACGTTACGAGCACCTTTGTCGATTACGTTCTTGGTAGAAGCGTCAAGGTCAGAACCAAACTTAGAGAAAGCCTCAAGCTCGCGGTATTGTGCCTGGTCAAGCTTTAAGGTACCAGCCACCTTCTTCATCGACTTGATCTGCGCGTTACCACCTACACGAGATACCGAGATACCCACGTTAATTGCAGGACGAATACCGGCAAGGAACAAGTTAGACTCCAGGAATATCTGACCATCGGTGATCGAGATCACGTTGGTAGGGATATATGCAGAAACGTCACCAGCCTGTGTTTCGATGATAGGAAGCGCGGTTAACGAACCACCACCTTTTACAATATGTTTGATTGACTCCGGCAGATCGTTCATTTGTTGAGCGATGTTGTCGTTAGAGTTGATCTTAGCGGCACGCTCTAATAAACGACTGTGCAGGTAAAACACGTCACCAGGATAAGCCTCACGGCCCGGTGGACGACGTAATAACAACGACACTTCACGGTAAGCAACAGCCTGTTTAGACAAATCATCATAGATGATCAAAGCCGGACGGCCGGTATCGCGGAAGTACTCACCAATTGCTGCACCTGCAAACGGAGAGAAGAACTGCATGGTAGCAGAGTCGGACGCGTTAGCGGCAACAATAATTGAGTACGGCATAGCGCCGTTCTCTTCTAATGTGCGCACAATGTTTGCTACGGTAGAAGCTTTCTGACCGCAAGCAACATATATACAGATAACCGGCTGGCCGGCATCATAAAATTCTTTTTGATTGATAATGGTGTCAATACACACAGCTGTTTTACCAGTCTGGCGGTCACCAATAACCAACTCACGCTGGCCACGGCCGATAGGGATCATCGCGTCAATCGCTTTGATGCCTGTTTGCAATGGTTCGGTAACCGGTTGGCGATAGATAACACCCGGAGCTTTACGCTCAAGTGGCATTTCGTAAGTCTCGCCAAGGATAGGGCCTTTACCATCAATAGGTGTACCAAGGGTATCCACAACGCGGCCCAGCATGCCTTCACCCACCTTAATAGATGCAATGCGGCTTGTACGTTTTACAGTATCACCTTCTTTTATTTCGTCGTATTTACCGAGCAATACAACACCAACGTTGTCTTCCTCAAGGTTCAATACGATACCTTGCAGACCGTTATCAAACTCAACCAGCTCGCCTGATTGTACCTTAGTTAATCCGTAAACGCGTGCAATACCGTCACCTATTTGCAGTACGGTGCCTACTTCTTCTAATTCAGATTCTGACTTAAAGCCGGCTAATTGCTGACGCAGGATAGCTGATACTTCGTCTGGTCTTACCTCTACCATTTTTGAATTTATTTTAGAGTTTTAATTTATTATTATTTGATTGCAGCTTGTGCAAAATCCTTCTTAACTTTCTTCAGGCTTGCAGCAATGCTAGTGTCAATCTGCCTGTCGCCTACTGTTAAAACAAATCCACCGATTAACGACGGGTCTACTTTCTCACTAAGCTTTACAGTACCACCTATTGCTTTCTGCACATCATCCAGCATCTTTTGCTTGTTAGCAACTGATAACGGAGTAGCGGTAACTACCCTGGCGCTGGTAATACGATTCTTTTGATTATACAGGTTAATGTATTCATTTGCAGTAGTTACAAGAACTTCACCGCGGCCTTTATTAACCATTATATTAAAGAAACCGATTGTAACCTTGTTTACGCTTTTACCAAAGATCTCAGCCAGGATGCTGGTCTTTTTGCTGTGCGATATGATCGGGTTAGCTAATACAGCACCCAGTTCAGAGCTTCCTTTTATGGTTTTAAGAAACAGCTCCATATCATCTTTAACCTCGCTCACAGTGTTCTGCTCTGCTGCAAGGTCAATTAATGCTTTGGCGTATCTTAATGCTACTGTTACTTCTGACATATTCTAGTGATTGGTGGGTATTGAGTTGTTTGATAATTACTCAATGCGCACGACTCTTTATTACAATTTCACTTCCTTTAAAAGTTCGGCAACCAGGGCATCCTGTCTGTTGCTATCTTCTAATTGCTTACGCAACACTTTCTCAGCTATCTCCAAAGATAAAGCAGCAACCTGATTTTTCACATCAGCCAGGGCAATTGCCTTCTGGTTGCTGATCTCGATACGGGCAAGCTCAATCTGGCGTGCACCTTCTTTTTGTGCGCTTTCTTTAGCTTCGCTTACAATCTGTTCTTTAACCTTGCGTGCTTCTTGTAATATAAGGTCACGTTCTGCGCGTGCTTGTTTTAAAAGAACTTCGTTCTCGTTGGTAAGGCGCGCCATTTCTTCTTTAGCTGCCTCAGCTTTAAGCAAAGCATCTTCAATAGAACGCTCACGCTCGTCAATGGCGCCCATAATAGGCTTCCAGGCAAATTTAGCCAAAATAAAGAACAACACTAAGAACGATACCGTGGTCCAAAAAACCAAACCTATCTCTGGGGTTACTAATTCCATTTGATATATACTATATAGTTAAATGCCATTGTTAATGACCGTATTCTGCCGCCAACCGCTGCAGGATACGGTCAATAATTTTTGTTGCTCCGGATTATTTTAAACCCAGGAACGATACAACCACACCGAACAGTGCAGCACCCTCAATAAGGGCGGCAGCAATGATCATCGCAGTTTGGATCTTTGAAGCAGCTTCAGGCTGGCGAGAGATACCTTCCATCGCTTTACCACCTACCTGGCCAATACCAATACCGGCACCGATAACCGCTAAACCTGCACCTAATGCAGCAATACTTCCGAACATTGTTTTAAAATTAAAGTGAATATATATTACAGTTATTTACAAAATTAATGGTGGTGCTCCTCAATAGCTGTACCGATAAACAATGCGGTCAACAGCGTAAATATGAACGCCTGTAATGCCGCTACCAGCAGCTCGAGCACATCCATGAAAACCACGAACGCAACTGATACCGGAGCTATAGCAAAGCTTTTGAATACAAAAATAAGCGATATCAAACTTAGCACGATAATGTGGCCTGCAGTGATGTTCGCAAACAAACGGATCATTAAGGCGAATGGTCGTGATATGATACCCACAAGCTCTACCGGCCACATAATTGGGTAAAGCCAAACAGGTACATCCGGCGCGAAAATGTGTTTCCAATAGTATTTGTTACCGTTAACATTAACCACAATTAGCGTAATAATTGCTAAAACGAATGTTACAGCAATATTACCTGTAAGGTTAGAACCACCTGGGAAAAATGGAATTAAACCTATAAGGTTGTTTATAAAAATAAAGAAGAACACAGTAAGCAGCAACGGCATAAAGCGTTGATATTTGTAGCCTATGTTTGGGCGGGCAATATCATCACGCACAAAAAGGATAACTGGCTCTAAAAATGATTGCAAACCCTTTGGGGCCTTACCCTCGCGCTTTTTGTAAGCAGAAGAAATCCCAAGGAAAATAATCAGGAGAACAAGTATAGACAACCACATGCTTACTACGTTCCTGGTTATCGAGAAATCTATAAGCTTATTATGCATGTTAAGCATATTTGCACCGGCGGTAAGCTCTTCTCCCGGGCCAACGATACTTACCTTATCTTTTATTAAGCGATAAGTATAATACTGTCCCTGGTAGTCGGCATGCCCGTGCTCGAAATGTTTCGATGAAAAAACCTCAACTCCTTTGTCGGTATAAAGGATCACCGGAAGAGGAACTGTGGTAGTACCCCAAAGGTGCCAGCTATGCGAATCGGCAATGTGCTCCAGGATCACTTCACTCGGATTAAATTCCTCCTGATTGTGTGTTTCTGAAGCCTCTGAGGCATGTTCTTCTGCCTGCATAGCAAAAGTTTTACAACTAACGAACATCAAAAAAACGCCTAAAACGACGTTTAAAGCAACTTTTTTTGATTTCAAAATCCGGCTTAAATACATTTAATGAGTGTTTTTTGCTTCTAATTTTGGTGGCGCAAGTTACTCAACAAAACGTAAACTTCAAAGCCTGTATTCAAGAAATATACATAACAAAAATCAACCAGGAACACGCCATGGCTGATGTGTATTTTTGACACAAAAATAAGCGCGAAACCCATGCTGGCAAGCATTTTTACAATGGTGGTTGCTAAAAATGTTTGAGCAAATAAATCTGGCTTTATTCGCTGTATCACAACCATGGATACAATCAGCATAAAAGTAAATAGGCTCACAAACGAAAAAAGCACCCAGAATTTAGGCACAAGCAAGTTCCCGCTGCCTGTGTAGCTTAACAAAAAAGGCACTGATGCCAGCACTACTGTAAACACCAGGAACTTGATAATAGGTGTAAACACTTTCAACTTTTTGTAGATCTGTAAACTAAGTATAATGATATGAAAACGCCAGCCAGCGACATAACGGCCGTTACCCACTTGGTAACATGACCTGTGCTCTCATCTATTTTGTACCCGGCAAATGTAAACGCCCCAATGATCACGATCATCTGGATAGCTATCCCCATGTACTTTGCGTAAGAACTTGCCTGCGTGCTTGCGTCTGTAGCTCTGTCATCTTCAATTTTAGCCATCCGCAAATTTATTGAACCTATTGCATACTATTTAGTAAATTAGCAATTGCTTTTTTAAACCATCTTTTGCCTTGAAGTATCCTTTTACAAAGTTCGCGTTATATTTATATGCAGCACTACTAACAGGCATAATTTCAGGTATATCCGGCTGTTCGCTCGAAAAGAAAAGCGCAGTTAACCGCGGCTTGCAAAATCTCACGGCGCACTACAACATTCTTTTTAATGCACGCGAAACGTTGCGACAAAAACAAGAAGCTTACGCAACGGGCTTTATTGATGACTACAGCGAGCTGCTTTCCGTTTACCAGGATACATCAGCTGCCCCGCCCGGAGAAGACAAGGATTTGATTGCTACAAAGCAACGAGCCAATAACATCATCAGTTTAAAAGAACAAAGTCACTACATTCCAGATGCATACTTGGTACTCGGTAAAGCCAACTATCTTGAAGCAAATTTCTTTAATGCTGTCGAATATTTTAATTACGCTTTGCTTATTGCCACACCTAAGCAGGAAGACCTTAAACAGGAGGCACGCGTGTGGAAGGCACGCTCATTGCTTTACCTAAATAACACTGCCGAAGCAAAGCTTGTTATTGATACCGCAATACAAAACGTTGATACCAAAAGAGGCATTACGGCAGATGTTTACGCTACAAAGCTACAATTTGATATAAACACAGGCAATTATACCGAAGGCGAGGAAATGGCGAAGTTGGCCGTAGAAAAAGCCGGCAATAATTTACAGAGTATGCGTTGGACTTACATCCTGGGGCAATTGCAGGAATTGAACCATAAATCTGGCGATGCGATTATAAGTTACTCACGGGTGGCCCACAGCAACGTTAGTTTTGACATGGCGTTTAATGCTACCCTCAACCGGATACGTATTGAAGACAGTGAAAACGGGGTTAAGACCAGCCGCATAGCGCGGTTGCGCAGTCTCTTACGCAACCCTAATAATAACGAATTTATTGATCAGATCTACTACCAGATAGGTCAGCTGCAGTATGTTGGTAATGACGTTGATGGCGCGATAAAGAGCTACAAACAATCTACCAATGCCAGTCAAAAAAATCAAAATCAGAAAGGACTCTCCTATTTGCGGCTCGCTGACATTTATTTTAAGAACAAAGCCGATTACGTTTCATCAAAAAACTATTACGACAGCTCGTTAATCAATCTATCTCCTAACTATCCGGGTTACCTTACAATTAAAAGGAAAGCAGATAACCTGCAGTACCTTGCTGATAAGCTGGATATCATTTCAAGGGAAGATACCGCTCAAATGCTGGCTGCCTTAAATGAGCCATCCCGTGTCAAACGGATAGACGAGATGGTTGCGCGCCATGTACTGCAACAACAAACTACAACTAATCCTGTAAGTGGCGGCAACAGCGGCTTTTCTGCAGTTGACGACTTTGGCAACAGTGTATCACCAAGGGCAAGCGTTCCTAATGGCACCAGCTTTTATTTCTACAACCCTAACGCGGTAAGCCAGGGTTACACAGACTTTAAACGAGTTTGGGGCAGCCGTAAACTGGAAGACAATTGGCGCCGTAGCAATCGATCAAGCAGCGACATTACCATCAATAATACCAATACAGCACGCAACATTGATCCTGATGCTGTTGCTGTTAATATTCAGAAAAGCCCTGGCCAGGTTGATGCAAGTAGTTACCGGCAAGATATCTTACAAAACCTACCGCTTACGCCCGAGCTTTTGGCAAAATCTAATCAGCGCCGGTACGATGCTTACCTTGATATCGCTAACTTTTACAGGGATGTTCTTGATGACAAGATTGAAGCTGCATTAGCTTACGAGAATATACTAAGGCTCTTTCCTGGAACAGACAACAAAGCTGCGATATACTATAACCTTTACAGGTTATACAACGACGGCAACGCTCCTTTATCAGATAAGTATCGGTCGTTGGTACTGAAGGAGTACCCGGAATCTCCATTCGCTAAAACCATTTTAGATCCCGATTATGGGAAACGTTTAAATGATGAAGATACCGGCTTCAGCATCCTATATAACCAGGTGTATGATCTTTATGCCACACGGAAGTATGCACAGGTAATTACCACTACCGATGGGCTACTGCAGCAGTATCCAAATAATCGGTATGCCGCCCAACTTGCTTATCTAAAAGCTTTCGCCGCCGGGCACCAGGAAAAACTTGAGTCGTTTAAAGCCGACTTGCAACAAATTGTTGCCAAATACCCGGCAGACAAGCTAATTACGCCATTGGTAAACCAACATCTGGAATACATCAACCTAAACCACGAAGAACTTGCCGCACGCGCGGTCGTAATAACTGATAGAGAAGCAAAGGATTTACAGTTTACCATCCCCATAGTGTATCAACAGCAAACAGAATATCGCAAAGCATCCACCGGCGGGCAGACAATAGCGGCTCCGGATGTACGAAAGCCAGAGAAAAAACAAGACCCTGCGACAGCAATAACTAAGGTTACCCCTGCTGTAATTAAGCGCGACAGCACAGTTAATACAACTACAATTAAAGAACTTGTAAAGCAGCCAGAGATTAGCCTTGAAGCACCGGATGAAAAGCCGGCGAACATAAAAACAAACTCCCTTGCCAAACCGCCATCCATATTCAGTGACAAGGATAGCACCAACTACTTTTTTGTTGTAAATGTAAATTCAGGTACAACTAATTTGTCGTCCTCCCGTTTTGGTATTGGTCAGTTTAATCGCGTGCAGTATCAGGGTAGCCCTATCAGCCATCAGCTGAAAAACGCCGGACCAGATAATCAGCTTATCTACGTTGGGCGTTTCTATTCTCTTAATGATGTTAAAAAATACGCCAGGCAAATTGTCCCTCTTCTTCCTGACATCATGAAGGTACCAAAGGGCAAGTACAGCTTTTTTATCGTAACCAAAAAAAATCTGGATAAATTAGCCGACGCAAAAATACTGGAGAGTTACGTAGATTTTTACCAGCAAACCTATTAATGTAATGGCAAACAAGATATATAGCAGAAATAATGCTAACGACAAAAACAAGCTTACCTCTCAGGACATCCGAAGATATAACTGGTACATATGGCGGCTGGTAATAGCCGGTTTTGCGTTTTTTGCTATCATGATCATGCTTATTGCTTTCCAGGTGTTCGGTACGTTGCCGTCCTTCCGTGAACTGGAAAATCCTAAAAGCGACCAGGCATCCCAGGTAATTTCGTCTGACAACCAGGTCATCGGCAACTACTATATTAAAAACCGTACTAGTGTTACTTACAAGCAACTATCGCCAAACGTGATAAACGCGCTTGTAGCTACCGAGGATGCCAGGTTTTATGAGCACTCCGGCATAGACTTCCAACGAACCTTCAGCATTTTAGCCTACAACTTAATTGGCAAAAAACAGGGCGGCAGTACAATTACTCAGCAATTAGCCCTTAACCTGTTTTCTGAACGCGCCAGAAATCCCTTTAAGCGTATCATTCAAAAACTGCAGGAATGGATAACCGCTGTTAAGCTGGAACGGAACTATACCAAAGAAGAGATCCTTACACTGTACATGAACACTGTAGACTTTGGTGCTTACAACACCTACGGAATAAGCGCGGCTTCTCGTACCTATTTTAACACAACACCGGACAAATTAACTCCGGACCAGGCAGCCATGCTAATGGGAATGATAAACGGTCCCGGTATTTACAGCCCGATCAATCACCCTGACAATGCACTTAAACGCCGCAACTTTGTGTTGCGACGGATGGCTGAAGAAGGCTACTTAAGCGCAGGACAAGCAGAAGAGTTTAAACAAAAACCTCTTGGCTTGCAGTTTAAGATTACCGATCATAATGATGGCATGGCTACCTACTTCAGGGCCGTCCTTAAAAGAGAGGTTCAAAAGATTTTAGTAGATAAATCAATACTCAAACCTGACGGCGTTACCCCTTATGATCTTGATCGCGACGGGTTAAAAATATACACAACCATTGATGCTACCATGCAGCAGTACGCTGAAGAGGCGCAAAAAGAATACATGCGTAATCTACAAGCACAGTTTAACGACCACTGGAAAGGTTATAACTTAAAAAAGGCTATACCAACTTTTAAGGCGTTAATTGATAAGGGTATGCACCGGTCTGACAGGTATGCTTCGTTAAAGCAACAAAACAAAAGCGACGAAGAGATACGTGAAGATTTCAACACACCCGCTAAGATGAATATCTTCACCTGGCACGGGGACGTAGATACGCTGATGAAGCCGATTGACTCTATTGTTTATTGCAAAATGATGCTGCGGAACGCCCTGATGAGCATGGATCCTACAACAGGCTATATAAAGGCCTGGGTAGGCGGAACAAACTTTGAGCATTTTAAATATGACCAGGTTAAAATGGGTACGCGCCAAGTCGGTTCAACAGCTAAACCATTTACTTATGCAGTTGCGATAGATGATGGTTTTTCGCCTTGTATGCAGGTAGCAAATGAGCCGATTACTATTACTGGCTACGGAGCTGACTGGAGCCCGCGATCTTCGCCGTCCGAGACTGTGCCGGGCGTTATAACACTGCGTACGGCTCTTGCCCGTTCGCAGAACTGGGTAACGGCTTACGTTATGAACGAGGTTAAACCACAGCCGGTGGCCGACCTGATCAAGAAAATGGGGGTAACCAGCCCGGTACCGCCGTACCCATCCATCTGCCTTGGCACGTTTGACGCATCGGTGTTCGACATGACCGGGGCTTACAGCGCCTTTGCGAACGAAGGTGTATGGACAGAACCTACCTTCTTATTACGCATTGAGGACAAAAATGGCAACGTATTATACAACAATACACCAAAGGTGGTGCAAGCCATTAACCCGCAAACAGCTTATGTAATGACGTATATGCTGAAAGGTGTGGTTGATGAAGGTACAGGCTGGCGTTTACGTGGCAAGTACGGTCTAACAAATCCAATTGGGGGTAAAACCGGCACCACTAACGATAACTCCGACGGCTGGTTCATTGGTATTACTCCGCAATTGGTAACTGGTATTTGGACAGGTTGCGAAGACCGCGATGTGCATTTCCGCTCTACCCGTTTGGGAGAGGGTGCAAATACGGCGCTTCCAATATTTGCCGGCTACATGAAACGCGTTTATGCGAACAACAAACTTGGCATTAAAAAGAATGTTGATTTTGTTCCGCCTAAGAGTGGCGTAAGCATCACGCTGGATTGTGGCGCCTATAGCCAGCAACAAAAGGGAACTAACGAGGTGGAAAAGAAGCTGGACTTCTAAAAAAGAGTGATAAGTGTGGAGTTGGTTGCGGACGAGTAATTCGCACTTACCCAAAACTAAGTAATGGATAAATTCGACTACAGGGAAGCCCTGAAAAACATACCGCACAAGCCTGGTGTATACCAATATTGGGACAGCACTAATGAGCTAATTTACATTGGCAAGGCTAAAGACCTGCGCAACCGAGTAGGCTCTTACTTTAATAAAGACCAACAGATAAATGCCAAAACAAGGGTATTGGTGTCCAAGATCCGCAAAATAACTTTCACAATAGTCGATACCGAGGTTGATGCATGGCTGCTGGAAAACAGCATGATTAAGAAGCATCAGCCGCGTTATAATGTGATGCTGAAGGATGATAAGACTTACCCCTGGATCATCATAAAAAATGAGAACTACCCGCGTATTTACTGGACAAGGCGCATCATTCGTGATGGATCGAAATACCTGGGCCCGTACGCTTCGGTAAGCATGATGCATACTATTTTAGGGCTGATTAAAGAAACTTACCCGCTTCGTACCTGTAACCTGGCCTTAACTCGCGACAACATCGAAAAAGGCAAGTTTAAGGTATGTTTGGAATACCAGCTTGGTAACTGCAAAGGACCATGCCAGGACTACCAAAGCGAGGATGACTACAACAACAATATAGAGGAAATTAAAGACGTACTCAATGGCAAGATAGGAACTGTAGTGCGCAACCTTAAAGGAGACCTTGAAAAAGCAGTTGGCGAATTAAATTTTGAGCTTGCACACAGGTTGAAAAGGAAAGCCGAGTTGCTGGAGAACTATCAAAGCAAGTCTACCGTTGTTAATTCTTCTATAACCGATGTTGATGTATTCAGCATTGCATCTGAAGAAAAGTACGCCTTCGTAAACTTTTTGAAAGTGATGAATGGTACTATCACGCAAACGCAAACCATCGAGCTGAAAAAAAGGCTTGACGAAAGCGATGAAGAACTGCTTACAATAGCCATAAGTGAATTCCGCAGCAGATACAATAGCCATTCAAAAGAAATAATTGTTCCGTTTGACATCGATTTGGATGATGCAGGTGGCATCAAGTTTACCGTGCCAAAACTAGGAGAAAAGAAGAAACTGCTTGACCTCTCTCAAAAGAACGTGATGTTCTTTAAAAAAGAGAAGATTGATCAATACGAGAAACTTAATCCCGAGGTTCGTACCGAGCGCCTGCTTACCCAGATGATGAATGACCTGCGTATGAACCAGCTTCCCCGGCACATAGAATGTTTTGACAACTCCAACTTTCAGGGTAAATATCCGGTATCAGCCATAGTTGTGTTTAAGGATGGTAAGCCATCAAAAAAAGATTACCGGCACTTTAATGTAAAAACAGTAGAAGGGCCTAACGACTTTGCCACAATGGAAGAGGCAGTATTTCGCAGATACCGCCGCACACTAGATGAGGATACCGGTTTACCTCAGTTAATAATTATCGACGGTGGAAAAGGACAACTATCCGCTGCTATGAAAAGCTTAAAGCTGTTAGGTATTGAAAAACAGGTAACAATTATTGGCATTGCCAAGCGGCTGGAAGAATTGTTCTACCCTGGTGACCAGTATCCTATGTACCTGGATAAACGATCTGAGACACTAAAAGTAATACAACAGCTGCGCGATGAAGCACACCGCTTCGGTATAACTTTCCACCGTAAAAAACGTGATAAGGGAACACTTGCTACTGAGCTTGAACTTATAGAAGGGATAGGTAAAACAACAGCCGATAAGCTTTTAAAACACTTTAAATCGGTAAAGAAGATACGCGAGGCAAGCGAAACAGATTTGCAGGAAGTAGTTAACCTGAAACAAGCTAAAGCCATAGCGCAATATTTCAAGTCCGAAGTAAGCGAGCAAAAAGCCGGCGGGTTGCTTCCTTAAAACAAAAAGCCCTTGCATAATGCAAAGGCTCTGTATTTAAGTTTAAAGTTGGTCTTTTACTAGTATTGCCATAAGTTAAGTTCCCAATCCATCAGGCTCTTTTTGATCCTTTCAGATTCGTATAACTTATCAATACCCTGTGCGTAATCTTTTATACGCTCGTCTTTATCGTTGGACTGTTTAACTATGTAGCTAGTGAAAATACGTTTAGCAAATACATCGTCAAAGCTTAAGCCGGTAGCATCGTTGTTGCGGCTTACGGCTTCCTTCGTAGCTAATACCTGCCGAGCTTCAGGGAAGTATATCCAAAATGCCGGCTGATAATCGGTGTTAACACCCACTGCAGCCGTTTTTACTTTAACCATTGGAGCTATGCCTATAATCCGTGGCTCGAAAATGGAACGCTGGCGATCAAAAACCCAGTCTTCCTTAAGGCGGAACTTAACAACACTATCTGCCTGAAAATCGCCGGCCACCACTTTTGAGCCGGTTTTGTCGCCATTAGCATCAAAGGTATCCACAACGCTACTGTCAGCCATTTTGCTACGTGCCTGGCCCGCAGTAAGCGGCGTTGAAAACGCATCGCCGTTGGGATCATCCTTCGTAGTTACACTCGCATCATATGCAGTTAGTTCTCCTGCGTCGATCGCTGTTAATAAAACATCAATCAATCTTTGCTTGGGAGATGACAAATACTGGTTCATTTTTTCGCGGGTGTCAATCTCTCTCCAAACACGTTTAGCAAAAGCCACATCACTTTCACGAAGGTTAGCGTAGGGAGTAACGCGCGCGCTTAAGATGTTTCCTTTTTTATAATAGCCATCTAACGGGCGATCAAAAGGTTTCGCACCTAGCGCTCCCGCTTTCCTGGTAGTGTCCATTACTGAAGGTTGCAGCGCCGTGCTTCCGGCGCTACCAGCACCTTGTACTTTCGTTTGGCTTGTGCTTGTAACACTGCGCTTAGGTGTGGTTCTGCGCGCTTTTTTCCTTTGCTGTGCAAAGCCTACGGTGGTAAGCAGGCAAAGTGCAATTACTAAAGCTTTTGTCTTCATGTTTGTCAACTTTTAATTGGCCTGTAACGCTATAGCATCCAGCCCACGCTGCGCTCCATCAGGACCTACAGCTATAATATCTTGTATCACAATAGTGGTACCAGGCACAACACTGCTCATTGCTGTACGCATAGGCCCGCTAAGTTCACTTCCTGTGGTTGAATACTGAACAGCGTCCTGGCGCGGCTTTATAACAATAAGGCTAAACCTGGTAACATTGAATTTTGCGTCAAAGTCAAAACCCTCCAACTTTGCAAATACCCTGTCCTGCGCACGCAGGTTCGCGGCACTTGTTTTACCTCCACTTTTACCTGCAAACTGTGGTTTAGGATCAGGTATACGTCTCACACGGAAGTCTGATGCACCTAATACCATTCCTTTATCTCCATATACAGTAACCTTTGCTGTACCTGCACTGCTTACTGTAGCAGTGTAGTGCCCGTTAGAGCCCGAAACAGATCCATTAGAAATGCTCACCTTCATGCTTTCCTTGGGTACACCCGGCGCTGATACCGACAATGGGTTTGGAACGCCAATATATAGCACATTCATCTTGTCAGGAGAAACCACAGCAGAGGGTTTAGCAACCATGTAGCTACCGCTAACCGGGTAACTTTCAAAACCACCAGCAAGCTTTTTAACAGCTAAAGTTCCGGTCCAGGTACGAAGGCCCTCTCCACTGGTGTTCACAGTGTAAGTTCCCACACCGTTTGATGTTGGAACATTAGAACCACCAACTGTAATAGTGGGGTTGGTGTGTGAATCGTAAGCAGTTAAATAAATCTCCGCTTTATAAGGCTGCCCTGCAAGTATGTAGCTGCTTGGTGCAACTGCTACAGCTTTAAACTGATTCAACTTTACTTCCTGTACGTCTATTTTACCCAGTATTTGCTTAACAACATCGTTCTCAGCGTTTTTGGCATCAGCCTGAACTTTCGCGAGGGTTGTAAGCGCCGCGCCCAATGGTATACCTTCACCAAAGTAAGCATTCTGCCAGGTTTTGTTTTCGTAACCCGGACGACGTGGAGGGTCGTTAGCATTTAATGAAAAGTTTACACCTTGCGATTCTTTACCCAGCAATTGTAGTAAGCGGGCTTTGGTAGCGTTAATCTTTTCTCTTAAAACATCTGCTTTTTTTCCGTTGATCATCACTTCAGATGATATATCAAGGCTTTCTCTGGCATTCACGTCATCTATATCCGCGTTAATGCCACCACCTTTACTAATAAGCTCCTTTTTAATCTCTTCTATGTAGCTATTAAGGTCATCAGCAGCTTTGGTAGCTTCCTGTGCCTGGGTCAAAAGCTTACCAGCTTTCTCCGGATCCTCCTTTAGCTTTGTAGATTTAAAAGCGTTGTAAGTTGTGTTTAAACTCGTTGTTACGTTGCTTCTGGAAGCATCTAAGCTTCTGGTTATATTTTTAAATGAATCAAGTAAACTATCCGGTACGTTAAGGGCAATAAGCCCTAAAAGCACCAGGTATAGTATACCTATCATTCGCTGTCTTGGGGTTTCTTTACCTCCGGCCATGCTCTCTTTGTTATACTGTTCTTCTCTTCAACTATACTATTAGCTAACGCGGGGTTGGTTCATGGCGCTTAACATGTTGCCATAGATGCTGTTCAGCGAAGCAAGGTTTTTAGCCAAACGTCCAACTTCGTCTTTAAATAAACGCGAGTCATCTAAAGATTCGTTAAAGTTGTTCATAGTCAAGGATAAGTTTTTATAAAAGCTGTTCATCGCCTTCAGGTGGGCACTTGAATCCTGTAGTTCAAGTTCATAAACTCCGTTTAACTCAGACAGGTTGCGGGCCAGTTTATTAACCTGATCGTGATATGCTTTAGAGTCCACATTAGAGTTTGCCATCTCTGAAAGATTCGCTGAAGCTTTTTCGAAAGCAATGCTCAAGTTATCGTAACTGGCAGTTGCCTGTTTAACTTTGTTGGTGAACGCAGCTGTAGCTTCGCCGGCATCAGTTACACGCGAAATGGCGCTAACTTTATCACCGAAAGTACGAAGACCTTCTCCAAGGCTACTGATCAATTCCGGACCGATCTTGGCGTCAGTAAGCATTTTATCCAAAGCGGCAGTGTTTGAAAAGTTAGTTGCAGGAGCCACAGCCGGACGTGCAGACACCGTTGGCAATTCGCCGTTGTAATCTTCGTTCAACTCAGGATAAGCCCTTGTCCAATCAACTTCTTTCTCTTCCCTCTGAAAACCTAATATAAAAAACAACAATGCTTCTGCTATAAGCCCGATAGATATAAATGTACCACCATAAGGCCAGTGCTGTATTTTAAATAACAAGCCTATGATTACTACCGTTGCCCCCCACGAAACGATGTTACTTATCCCAAATGGTTTCTTCTTCCCAGCCATAAATTTAAATAAAGAATGATGTTATAATTAGTTTTTGTTTTGATTAGCGTTTGTCTCTGATGTCGCGGCCAAGATACTTGGTAACGCAACGGAAACCGATATAAGATTTTGCGGTATCCTGATACTCGTAAGTACGTGTAGAGTTTTGAAGGAAATAACCAATATCTTTCCAGGATCCACCACGAACTACTTTTCTTTTAAGTACTTCCGGATCTGTTGATTTAGCTTCGTAGTTGAATGTTGGTGCAAGGTCATGCACGAATGTGGTTGCAGACTCGTCATAAGCTGATAACGTCCATTCCGCAACATTACCAGACATGTTGTACAAGCCAAAGTCGTTAGGGAAGTAAGATCTAACGTTTACGGTGTAGGCACCTCCATCATCAGTGTAATTGCCACGGCCTGGTTTAAAATTTGCCATCAGGCACCCTTTAGCGTTTTTGATGTATGGACCACCCCATGGATAATCAGTACCGATGCGGCCACCGCGTGAAGCATATTCAAACTCAGCCTCGTTTGGCAGATCAAAAGGCAGGTTGGGATCAAGGCCCTTAGCGTGTTTAGCACCTTCACTAAGGCGGGTACGCCAAACGCTGAAAGCGCGTGCCTGGCGCCAGGTAACGCCGACTACCGGATAGTTGCGATAAGCCGGATGTGAAAAATAGCCTTCAACCATTGGCTCGTTAGCAGCGTACGAAAAATCGCTTAACCAAACCAGCGTGTCCGGATAAACAGGAACGGTATCCCTAAAAATAAAGTCAGAGCGTTTTTTTGTTTTGTCGTTCTTGTAATTAGCAGCATCACGCAGCACCATTAAAGAATAATTGTATTTAAGCAACCGAACATCAATTTCGTTACGGTCAAATACCCTGTCATCACCCTGGTAATATAAGCCCTGGAGTTTTTGTGCGTTAGCAGAAGCATTTTTTCCTCTCGTGCTAAAAATAGGGTTGTTACGGGCATAGGCCCAGTTAATGTATTTTCTGACGCTGGGATCAGGTCGTGCGCCTTTTTTAGGTTGCAAATAATATTTCTGATCATTAAGATAATTGGTTATCGCAATTGAATCGCGGACCCAAAAAACGAATTGCTTATACTTACTATTGGAAATTTCCGTCTCATCCATAAAGAATGGTGGAACAGTTACTTGCTTTGTTTGTGAAATTTGAGCAAAGGTGACATCCTGATCGGTTTGCCCCATTAAAAAAGTACCGCCTTTGATGTAGACCATGTTAAGCGGTGTAGTAGCTTTAAAGTTACGTTGCCTTACACCTACTACCTCACCGTTTCCTGCGCCGCCTGTACTACAACCTGATAATACCGAACCTGCTAAAACTACAATCAGAAAGTATATTTGCTTCATCTTATATCAAAAATCAATTACACGCTATTGAAATAAATGCCATATAACGCCCCCCGAATATATTAAATATCCTGCAATCCAAGGGAATAAATGTTTAACTAAATCTATAAAATACCTTATTACCACGAAATTGGTAATAATTTATGTCTTAACCAAACACCTAAAAAGTTGTTAAAAACACCTGTTAATGTGTAATAACTTAGGCGCTTCTACGCAATATTGCTTTTTTTGTTGCAGCTTTTTTGGCGATTTTATCACTTATTAGCTTGTTTAACATATTGCTCAATGGCCATTGTCATTGACGGGGCGGCAGGGGTAGGCGCCGGAATGTCCAGAATAAGTCCCGCCTGAAGAACAGCCTTGTGTGTAGTAGCACCAAATGCTGCTATGCGGGTATTATTTTGCTTAAAGTCAGGAAAGTTTTGATAAAGAGACTGAATGCTTGACGGGCTAAAAAATGCTATTACATCATAAAAAACCTCTGCAAGGTCGCTTAGGTCACTGCAAACTGTACGGAAGAGAACCGCCGGAGTAAAATTGTAACCATTATCTAACAAGAACTTCTGCGTCTCTTCTGCAGCTACATCAGAGCATGGATATAAGAACTTCTCTCCGGAATGTTTTTTAAGTACTTCCGCTAAATCGGCGGCAGTTTGCTTACCGAAAAATATCTTGCGTTTACGGTACTGTATATATTTCTGAAGATAAAGCGCGATAGTTTCCGAAAGGCAGAAATATTTCATTTCTACAGGCACCTCAAAGCGCATTTCTTCACAAATGCGGAAAAAGTGGTCAGCAGAGTTACGGCTGGTAAATATAACAGCTGTAAAATCAGCCAGGTTGATCTTTTCTTTACGAAAGTCCTTTGCTGGTACGCCTTCCACATGAATGAACGACCTAAAATCGATCTTCAAGTTAAGCTTCTTAGCCAGTTCAGCGTAAGGATTTTTATCGTTCTCAGGTTTTGGGAGGGTAACTAATATACTCTTAACCTTTTTCTTTCTGTCTTCCAATGCTCTGCGTAATAAAACTAACTACCTAAATCCGATGTCAAGTGCCTTAATTAATATTAATATGGGGCAAATTTCGAGGGCACAAAGATAGACAAATAAATAAAATTTATGAAATTGAAAATTGGAAATAATACCCACGCTGCTGCGAAGATATTGCCACACGAAGATAATTACTGATAATAATAAGGTGACACTAAGCAGATAGGGGATAAATTTAGTAGCAATTAAGCTAAAACACAGTGCGACAGGTAAAAAAACAAACGTAATATTAAAATAAGTTAATGATAAAGTCATAATGTAATCACTAACCAGTTTGTTGATATTAAACACAAAGCCCAGAAATTTTAGTATCAAAAACTTGCCTGCAAAAAGCGCCAGAATAACCACAGACAATGTTAAAAAAAGCTGAACGCCGCTAATGGTATAATAAACCTTGTAGTAACCCGTGGTAAGCAGATACAAAAACAACCCAAAAGTGAAGCCGAACAGAAGAAACAGCCCTATAAAAATCCACGTCGTTATTGGGCTGTCTTCTTTACCAGTTTGTGTGGATTTCCGGCTGTAAAACGAAATAAAAATATTGCTAAGATCTTTTGTCGCAAAAATATTAAGCAAAGCGGTGAATAGCAGCAGTACAATAATTACAGCTATAACCCACCTGTCGCGGGCTGGCCTTACGTGCCCATACCCCAAAATGCTTCGCTTAGCAGTAGCGGCATTTTTTGCCAAATCTAAGAAATGGTTACCTGTATAGGTACTCGCTTTAATAATACTATCTGCAAAAAGATTGGTGCGGTTACTGTCTGGCCGTAATACATAAACAAGTCCAAGCGAATCAGACACAGCTTTCTCTTCCAGCTTAATCGCTCGCGCTACCGAATCAAGTAAAGTCATTGGTCTCGGCCTGTATACGTGACGAGGACTATCTACGCCGCCAGATACGCTATCTTGCTGTGCATACGCAGAGCATGCCAGGCTAATAAAACTAATGAAGATAAATAAAAATCTGCGTTTCATTAAGTGCACAAATTTACCTCTTTAATTGTTGCCTGCAAGGTTGTTAACCAATTATAATGACCAGTTGCTGATACTTCAGCAATTGTATTGGTGTATTTGGGTACATGATTTAACCTATCTTTGAAGCCTGAAATTTAATACTACTTACATGGCCGGAATAGAATATTTAATTGACTTACAAATTGTTACAATCAAAAAGTAACAAATAAGTAACAATAGAGAGTGAAATAAATCGTCCAAGAAACAATTAGTTTTCAGGGAGTGCAAGGGCGCGTAGGTTCGAATCAGAGTTTATCGATATGTTGATTATCAGTATTTTAGATTTGTTTCTAAAAGCCCAATTTTCAGATGGGAACAGCATAGGTACATCGCTTTTGCCAATTTAAATTCAGTTTTATTGATTTTACCCCGCATAAGAAGGTCAAGACGTAAGTTTCTTTGGTTGCGATATTGTCTCTAGTAAGCTTTTTAGCGTTATTAGAGAATAATATTCACTTAATTATTAAACTTAGCGGCCCATAAGTCCAATTTAAGTCTCCATTGTTCCTTTAAATGATTGTCTATACTTGTATCAATTGCTGTTTCCAAAGTTCTCAAACAATCTACCGAGTTTTGATAATATTCTACTTCTGATTTGTCATGATAGAATGCCGCCATAAATTTACTTGCCGTACGCTTCTTTATTCCTAAAGCGATAGCTGTATCAATAGCAATATTAGCCTTATCATAGTCTTTTAATCCTTTATAGATTTTACAAAGCGTTTGATTATTAAACTCTCCATCTGAATAATCAAGATCTTTTACAACGTTCAAAGCCTTTAGGTAATCCTCCATGTTTAGCCAAAATTTGCCGACATTTCGTTTTTGAAAATCATTGAGACTAATAGTTTCGATAAATTCAAAGTATTCCAAAAGAGACTTTTTGATTGAATTCATTTTTTCTTCTTTATCTGCTTTGCTGTATCTGTCTTTAAGATGCTTGTAATAAACAGATAATGTGTTTGCGTAATTATATTTTAATTCGTTGTTTGCATCAATATTCGACGGTTCCGGTAAGCTTTCCATAATAAATTCAAATTCTTCTGGAAAACTATAACTAAGTATATCCGAATACTTGTTTATGGTTTGGTAAGGTTGATCAAACTTTGCGTCCAAAGATTGCACAAGTTTAATAACGAAGTTATTTATGTTAGTGTCGATATATTGTTTCCTGAGGTGTTCATATTTGCTTACTGAAAGGATGTCGTAAAATGATAATAGTAACGAAACGGAAATATTTTTCAATATTTCTTCATCTTCAAAAATTAATTTAAGATTGTTCTTCGAAGCATCATAGTCTCTTTTTTGGTCATAAATTCTTGTGATTTGTAAAATGCAGTAATCTGCTTTGGGATTGATTGCGATGACTTGATCGAAATATTGCAAAGCCATCTTAGGATTATTGACTTTAGCATATATTTTACCGATGTGATGTAGCAGATTAATTTTAATTTCACTATCTATTGTTTTTTGTAAGATGTCGGCGAGCTTACTAATTTGCTTTTCAGCAATTTGAACGCGATCCGTATCTGATTTTATTTGAAATAAAACAATTTCAAACATTTCTATAAGCAATAGGACATCTATGTATTCTACATCATTTAATTTAAGTTGCTCTAATTTCTCAATTATAGAAGCTGGGTTTACACGAATATCCGTTGCTTGAATGATTGCATATAAAACCGTTTTTTTGAGTAAATCATTTGTATGGGTAAGTTTTTGATTAAGGAATTCGCGGTGATTAAAAACCATGCTGTAAAAATCCGAGCCCTTTTTTTGGTTTTGTTCCGACAGAAATTTTAACAGGTTATCGTCAAACTCATCTTCATATTTAATTTCATTTACATAACTAATAATCGCATCTAATACAATTTTATGTACATCATAATATATGGCATCTTGAATATTAATGAAAGATGACTTTTGAAAATTCGACAGCACTAATGTTCCAAGTATTGATTTTATAAAATAGCGATTTATTTTCCGGTTATGAGGATTTACATATTTCAAAAACGCGAAAGCCTTGTCGTATTTATCTTTCACAAAACCCACTACTCGTTTTGCAATATTTAAATCTTTGCTCTCCGGGTCATTTAATTGAATTACCGAACCTATTTCCTTTATAATTTCATCCCAAGAAAAACTTCCATTTTCTACGTTGGCTTTAAGGATATTTAAAATTAGTGGATAGCCTTTAATTTCCTTAATTAAAAAATCCAATTGAGATTCGTCTGGTGGATTTAAACTATCTTCTAAAATAGCAGTTGCTGTACCGTCACTTAAATAAAGTAAATTATAAGTATTGTCGGCTGAAATTTGGCTTTGTAAAGATGTTATAATGCATTTGGACTTTTTAGAATTCGCCTTTAAAAAATCGGCAATAATTCTATTTACGTTGTCATTGAAATTATCCAATATTAACAGAATACGATATTTCTCTAATATGTTTGATAAATTGATGAGTTGATCAAATTTTGAAAGACGTACCCCATTAATATTGAAATGAAGATTTTGTTCATAATCGCCCTCTATAAAAATGACTGTGTCAAATTGATCTTTAAGAGTATGCGCTACGCTTATCGTTAACTCTGTTTTTCCAATACCACTCAGTCCATATACTTGGAGGTGGTCTCTATTATTTAAAAGATCTATTATTGCACTTTCCTCGGGCCGAGAATAGTATTTAGATTTAAAATTTGGCAATTTATTAGTATCCGGGAAAATTTTAAATAATTCATAAGAACGAGATAAATACATCCAAATACTTTCAAGTTTGGCCGAGGATATGTTGTCAAGTAGTACGTCCCCAATTTTATCCGAATCATAGATAAATACTGTTTGATTGTATTGCTTACTCTTAATGAGGTCGTTTAAGTCAGAGATTTTACTTGTAGTAGCGAATCGATTAGAAAAAAGGTAAATAACTTTGGATTTTGGATGATTACCAATTGCCCCCTCAGTATCCTTAATGGGTTTTTCAAATTTCTCATAATAATCTACATCTGTTCCGCACTGTCCAACTGTATCATAAAATGTACTACCCATATCAGCTGTACTCTTAACTGGTTTTGCATATAAATTTTGGCCCTCCAGCGTGATAGGTTCATTTAATATTAGCTCCAGTATTGTACGACACACCATTTCAAATTCGGTTCCATTTAACGCATTTAAATCGTCTTTAACGGCAATTTTGAAATTTCTTTGAATAAGATTCATTGTGATAATTAGGGTGGTTTAGATGTTGTATAAATACATGCTTTTTATTAAAATCCCCGAAGAGCATATTATTAGTTGATTTTACTAAGGATAAATTACAGTGCAATTAAAGACACTTCAAAAAGATCATCGTCTATTCTCTTTCATTGATCTCTTTCTCTATAAGACGATATTTATCTTTAACATCTTCGCCGTTGTAATAGTTTAACAAATCTGTTTTGGTGAGCGTTCCGTCATTAAGGAATTTTTTTAAATAGTGTTGATTAAATTCCATTAAAAGCATACTCTTTTCCAATTGCTTTAATATGGATTTATTATTATCAATATTGCTTTCTACTAAACTCTTTATTGTTAAAACTTCATTTAGACCTTTAATAATCCTATTCACCAGTATTGCCAAAAGCTCTTTGTCAAGTTCAACCGGCGTGGCGTTTAATGCAATGTCGCGTGCCAGCATATAAGCAATTACTAAATTGCTATAGTCCCCCTTTTGTGAATTTACGACTGCGACCATACCGATACCAGGGATATAACCAACGTTTTCAAATTGTTTGAGTACGGTTATATCAACCAGAGATACATCAAACACAATTAAACTTATCTTAGCATCCCTGTTGGCTTGCGATTCTATCAATTGGCTCCATGCAGTATCAGTATGTTTTAGGAATACATCTTTGGATTCTATTTCACCAACTTTGATGCTCTTATCGAATTTGCATTCAATAACAATTTTCAGATCGGATTTCCCTTCCAATTCGCAAACAATGTCCCCTGTTTTGTTTTTGGGAAGAATGCCTGGTATATTTCTTACTAATAGGGCTTTATCTTTTAATTTTTTATCTGAAAAATAATCATTCAAAAAGTCTGCTATTTCTTCTTCAGCAAGAGAGCCTTTAACCGAGGATTTGTAAAACAATTCCTTCTTCATATCGAAAATCATCTTTAGACTTTCGAGTTCAGTTCCCAATTCATTTGATGTTTTTGACAGGAATGAAGATAGGCGATCTTCCATTAAAGCCAATACACCAATATACAAGGCTCGAAGTAATTTGGAATCCCTTTCTGTAGCCGGAAGGTTATCAAAGTAATTGAAAACTACCGCGTTTTCAATCTCAAAATCTTTGATTTCAACACGTTTTAACTGTTGATTCAGACTTATCATTTATTTAAACTTTTGAGAATCGATAATTACCTTTAATATTTTGAGCAAGATATTGGCCGTGAGAGGCTGCACTCATTATGCCATCGTATTCGCGTTCCGGCACGTCAAAATATTGATAAACGCCGCCATTTATAAATTCAATCTCTAATGTTTCCGATGTTTTGTCATAACCGATCGAGGCTATGTTTGATGAGGTAACTGATTCTCTATTCATGTTGATTTATTTAATAATTCTTTTAATAAATGGACTTTGTGATCTCCAAGCTTCTAAGAGTTCTTCATAATTAGGGTTTTCCTCCATTTTGATACCCCAACCACCAGGCTGAGTTGAAAATTCTTCATCATGCTCGTCGTAAATTATTGGGTCTTGACTATCTGGCCTTCGGTCTTTCGGTGGGGCTTCAATCAGCGTACGCATAGGTAGTTTGACAGCTTCGCCAAGAATGATAGCCTCGCCTGTTCTTAGTATAGGCAACATACTTGTTAAACCTTCAAGGTTATCCGTTACCGCGCTGGTAATATGCCCCCGGTCTGTTGCATTGGCTAATCTCAATGCGAAGAAAGTACCGCACTGTGAAAGTATGGTTGAATTAACTTCCGATGGCCTTTGACTAACAATCATTGCGCCGATACCGTATTTTCTGCCTTCCTTTACTATTTTTTGCACAATGGTCAATGCACTACCTTCATTGTTAAGGTAATTATGTGCTTCTTCCATTAATAGTAATAGCGGCCTGTTTCTACCCCCTTGTGATAAATTTCTGGCCCAAAAAAGCCCATCATAAATTATTCTTAGCAACACCCCAATGATAGTGTTTAAAATCGTGATGGGTACTCCGGACAAATCCATTATCGTAATCGGCTTATCGCTTCCTATCCATTCTTTAAGCAGGCTATCTAAATCCTTTTCTGTTTTTCCGTCTACGTCAGGTGTCCAGTCCCCTGGTTTAAACAAGAAATCAAACCGGGGTATTCTAAGTTTTGCACCAAGCGATAAGACTTGTTGACCAACATTTAGACTTCCCGGTAAGTAGTTGATCTTTTCAGGGTCACCAGCGTCATTTTTAGGTTTCTTGAAGATTGGTGAAACGGCGGTATCAGCGTTTCCTTTTAATTCAACACCCTCACCGTCTAACTCATAAGCTAAATTATCTATGGGCAACCCATCCCTTTTGTAATAGGTAGCAAAGCATTCCAGGTATAACTGGTGCCAAAGTTTATTAAGGCTAAATGGTATTGGAGAATCAACATTAAGGGTATCAGGATCAACCCCTTTTTTGGGATATAACCTGATGCTTTCTAATTTCGCAAGGGAAATCCTTTCCAACATAATATTTTCGTCTTTCTCGTTATTAAACTTACCTAAACTAATGTTACAAAGTTCTTCAAAGTTTAATGCCCAGAACGGAATAAACAAATCCTTTTCTATACTTCCTTCAGTTTTGTCAGCGTTGACTTTAAATATATTTGCCCGGTCTTTTAGTGCTTGTGCATACTCACCATGAATATCAAATACGATAATCCTTGCTGATGGGTAACGCGTCGGATCTGAAATAGCATTCAATATACTGGCCACAGTTGTTGATTTTCCAGACCCGGTTGTTCCGACAATCGCAGAATGCCTAGTAATTAGTTTGTTAATGTCTATTAGGGCAGGAATGGATTCAGCTCCCGAAATATGCCCAACTTTAACAAAATAAGGCTTGTCGGGCTGGCCGTATATTCTTTTTAGGTCTGATTCTGAAACAAGGTGTACTTCGTCACTTATAGTAGGGTATTGCGATATTCCACGTTGAAAAGATCCATTTCGTTGCCCCTCCCCAATAAGTTGAATTTTTATCCACCTGTTACCATATGGCTGCGAGGCGATTTGGTTATCAGGAACGGCACTTGCTCCGACCTGCGTAACAATGCCAAATAAATCAATATATCCTATGGGTATTTTTACAAAGCTGCCGATTTGACCTATTCTATAGCCTTCACCATCTACATAGGTTAGCCCAGATGGAGCTCCATTGCCCAAGGTGACACTAACTGATGTTCCGTTTACGTCTTGTATGGTGCCTAAATATGTTGATTTAGTTGCCATTTTCTTCGACTTTAAACTGCTCTTTGCCAATTAACTCCTGTAGAAAATCACCCAACAGCGAAAAATCCCCTAAATGAAATTCATATCGTGTTGTTGTGGCCTCTGTTTCTTTTCCCTCTGCATCCTTAACTTTTTCTACAATACATTTAACAGCGTTCGCAATGTTTTCATCTGCATCATATTCTGTTTTTGATGGTCGCCATTTGGCCCTTAAACCACCAATTACCGCTTCATCATAAGTCCATATACTTAGGTTTGATCTATTTTCAGCAAGTTTTAAAGCCTGTTCATACCTAACAAAAGTCTTTTCGGTTTTAACATCGCCCTCCGTTTTTTCCTCCTTGTAAGTTAGTGTCCCGAATAATAAGCCAATTACCATAGCGGTTGGATTTGCCTTCAAGGCATTAAGTATGGTATCATTCAGGTGTTCATCACTAAAAGAATACCCGGACAGGATAAGAACCGCCGAGTTTTGTCGAAGAAATTTATTTAGACGATCAATCAATGCCAAATAGGGCATCTTTCTACTTTGATCATATTTTAAATGAGATGGTTGAATAATACACGGGTCACTTTCTTCTAAACTAGTTGAGCGATAGACATCCTTTTTATTTTTCTGGTACCAATTTATAGAGCCATGTATTTTCCACAATCTTGACCAGTGCCTTGGAATTAAACAATCTTCAACGGCTCTTAAATCGAAGAATGGTTGTTTGGAGCCGACAAAACCATCAAAGTAAGGGACCCCGATATATTCAAAGGCTTCTTCGACCAATAGATCATAATTGGTTGTGAAAACTTCTATAGGGCAATCTCGTTCTATATTATGCACCCACTTAGCAAGTTTATGATATGGGGTTTTGTTATCCGGCAAAGAAACTTTTAATTTTTCTGCAATCTTGCCGCATACGCTTGTTTCGAGATCTGATAGTTCGGAATCGGTGAATCCTCTAACATCTGTAGCTCCAACCGAAATTTGTTTCATTCCACGTATGAAACTTAGAATGTCTTCAATATTGGCATTTGTTTTGCCTGTCTTTTTAATCTCTTCTATTAATAATGTATAGGACGCACCGATACTCCTTAATTTCCCATCTTTGACATCTTTTTCCTCAAGTAGAGTATCAGATACATATCTAGTAAGTCCCGCAACATCTGGTATCAAAGGCCATTTACCTTCAGGCATAGTCACAGCTAAAGGACATCCAGCGGAGATGAAGAACCCTACAGGTTTCTTATCCTGCGAAAGCGTTTGTCTTAAATATTTAGATTGGCGAATAGGATCGTGAAAGCTCATTGAAAGGTTTAATATTTAATAAACTTAGATAATATTTCTAAGAATCCTTAATATAAAAATGAATTGGCAGAAAGCTTAGGTCGCGTTAACAGATAAAGTGGGTGTCATACTCTCTTTACATTGTGCAAGTGCCCCGACTAAATGGCCGTTAATAAAACCAAAGTAACCACAAATGCCTTTATGCAACAGAGGATTCCTCTCACTATTTAGAGATACTTGGATGCCGTATGTTCTTATGAACAACGACGCCTTATTCAACGCTTAAGCAACAAAAGTGCTTAGCCGAATCAAATGTCAAGGGCGGGCCAGCCGCTGGAAGCGGACAAAACGGCCCGCTTGTATACCCTTGACTTTTGATTTCGGCGTGGGCTATCTTCGCGACCGCGGTGAATATGGTCAATTCTATTAGATTCTAGTTAATATTTTTGTTGCCAAAAAAGGGACATAATTATACCTTTGATGTATTATAGATATGTCTTAGAATATTTACAACATCTCATTTTTCTCCATCATATATATACGAGATGTTATAATCTATAATTCTTAAAAGTTTGCCAATTTAGAGGTTGTGGGGGTTGTGGAGATTCTGATGAACGAGACCACCTGATTCCGGGGCAAGCTGACCACCAATTCCGGGGCAAACTGACCAGGGGATTCCGGGACAAACTGACCACCCTCAACGTGTAGCAAATGCTGTAGAAGCAA